>JBBRJC010000036.1:0-13401 GCA_038220135.1 Bryobacterales bacterium
TCGGAATGAAAATTGAAACTTTGAAATTCGCCGATCCGTGCCAGCAGTTCTGTATTGGTCAGGTAATGGGCAATGTGCAAATGAACAGCCGGCCCAAATGGATTCAGCAGCGTCGCCCCAAGCGTGAGTGGCACCACCTGGAAACACCAGCGCGCCTGATCGAAATGCGTTTCCCGGTCTTCATTCCAAATCAGAGGAGTCAGTACATGGCCGATGCCGTAAAGCAACGGCAGCAGGACCGCAAGCGGAAAACTGGCATGCAAGTTCGTCCACGCAGCCGTTCCCAAAACTACACATAATCCACCGCGCCTTCCAAGGCCACGCGGGCCACGCTCAAGACACAGCAGAGCCAGCAGTAAGAACACCCAACTGAAAACATGCGGCCGCGCCAGCCAGTGCAAATTGGTGGTGGAAAGCATGGGCATTGCGAACAAACACACCAATAAGAAATTGCCACCGGCAGCCCAATGGAGACGGGTCCAAAGCCAACTACACCAGCCAATCACCGCCAGGTACAACAGCGTAACTCCGCGCATCCCGCCTTGCTGATGCGCCCAACCCATCAAAACATCGCTCGCCCATTCCCAGGGAAGCCATCGCTCCCCGGCCTTTGTGAACGAATAGGGATCGGCGTGCGGAAGCCGATGGTCACGCAGAATCGCTTCACCGTTGCGGATGTGCCAGCCGGTATCTGAATCGCGAAATAGTTGTGAGGGGGCGTCGAAAAACAGGAGGCAGTAAAGAACGGTGACAACAGATAAGAACACGGCAAGGTCCGGGAGGAGCCAACGCTGCCAGCCAACCCGAACTATCATATTGACCAGAATCCTAAATAGTAATCAGGCTCCTTAACGCTGGCGCAAAGGAGCCGATACTTCAAAGTAGCTCTATTGGCCGCTTGCGCCGATCGAGGTCAAACCCTGCGTGATCGAAGAGTACAAGCTCACAACCGCTGTGGACAACTGGTTCACGGTGGTGATCAGTGCCAAACCGACTGCGGCAACGATCAATGCGTATTCAACAAGGTCCTGGCCGTCTTCCTGTTTCCACAGGCGAATAAAAAATTGTTTGATCATAAATCTCCTCAAATAAAAATGCTAAAACTTAATCCTGAGAGGCTCCAGCAAGGGAACCACTTTGAGAACTTGACTCACGGGTTTCAACAAAGGCTCGCTTCAACCCCGCCGCTACCCGCTTCAACAATGGCTTGTGGGGCGCCACTTCTTTCACCAGGAAAGTCACCGGCTGGCCGTCCAACTCACTCACCAAACGCAGATTATTCCAAACCTGCGGTAAATCCTTGCGATGCTCCAGCGCAATATTTAATTCCTCTCGCGCTTCCCCATAACTTCCCTCGGCGATTTTCTCAGCAGCAAGGTTGTTATGCGCGATCGCTAAATCGCTGTTGGTTCGCATTTTGCCCAAAGCCTCTTCCCTGCCCGGCAAAACCAGCGCCAGATTATTCCGCGCAGTCTCAGAATTACCGTTCAACTGCAAAGCCTGGCGAAATTGAATCTCCGCTTCAGTCTTTCGACCCTGTAAGTAAAGATTGTAGCCGAGATTGTTGTAGTAAACATCTTTCTTTGGTTCTAGGAGGATCGCTTGCTTATAGGACTTTTCGGCCCCCTCCAAATCCCCGGCCCTGTCGTAAGCCAACCCAAGCCAGCAATGTAGATCGGAATCGCTCGACGGATGGGTGCTTAGAAAGCTCTCTAAACTCTCCACCGCTTGTTCGGAAAAGTTGTTCTTATACAATGACTTGGCAAGCGTTAGATGAATCGGTGCAGAATCAGGAAAGCGCTGCGCGGCAAGGCGGTAATGCTCAATGGCGATTTCCCCAAACCCCTGTTTTTCGTAGTGGGCTGCCAGTTCCAAGCGCGGTGTAACATTATCGGGATCAGCAATTATTTCTGCGCGCAACTGCTGCGCAACCGGATCGCCAACAGAGGCAACCGACGCGCTTTTCACTTGCCGGTCCATCGCCGTCTTCATACTGCTGACCGCTGTAGCCCGTTCCCATTCGCGTTTTTCTTTGGCTTTGGCCTGCTTGGCCACCGAAGGCGTGTTACTACGGCTGATCCTTGCGTTCTTCGAGCAACCACTGGTTACCAGACTCGCCGCAATAAATCCCGCCACCGCTAAACGCTTCTTGTTCATCACTTTACTTTTCAAACTCCAACTGATCGCCCTTCATCGTACCCGTTTTGGCAATCATCCCGGATGGCAATTCCAGCACCGAATGCGCCCACAAACAAATTGCAATGCGCCGCGGCTTCATCCGCTCCCGGACTTTCACAACCTTTTTCTTCTTATCCAGGAAAAGTACGTCGATATCAAATTTCATCCCAAAACAGTGCACAGCCTCGCACGGGGCGATCCACAATCCCTCACCCTCCGGCAGTGACGTATGCTTTAACAGCCCCACCCGGCGGGTTGCGCTCGTGTTTGCCATAATGGCATCCGTCGCCAGCACCGTTGCTCGTGTTACATTGCGTACTAGCAGCTTGGATATCACTCCTTAACACGATGAGACTTCCAAAGGTTGCGGTCCGAGGTAAAGAAACTTCCTGCCGGGCAACTTTCGTCCACATCAAGGGTTTAAACTACCTGATCTTATTATGTGTTTGCAAACACGATCGAAATTATACCTGCTGTTGCTGCTGTCCACTCTTGGATCTGCGGCCTTACTGGCACAAGGTGGCGCGGGAACGGGCACAACCAGCACCGCCGCCAGTACTTCCACGTTTGGCGATATCTATGGGTTAACCACAACTCCTAGCGACATCCTTTTGGATGAGCCCCGCAATTTTGTTTACCTGGTTAACAGCGCCGCAAACCGCATTGATGTTTTCGACCTCAATACCAAACGCGTTTCGAAATCACTCCCAGTGGGTTCCAACCCGTCCGCCATCGCGATGTCCATGGATGGTGCCTATCTTTACGTCACCAACATTGGCAGCAGTTCCCTCACTGTAATCGATGCCCGTTCCCAAACCATTTTCCAAACGTTGAACCTTCCCGCCAGACCCGAAGGCGTTGAAGTAGGCTCCGATGGCCGCGTTCTAATCACAACCCAAGGCAGCGGCACCAATAACGGGCTAAACCAGTTGCTGATTTACGACCGCACACAGGAACAGGCATTTCAAATTGCCCTGGTGAATGTACCCGCCATCCCAGGCACTCCCACGCCGTTGCCTTTAGTAACAGGTGGACGTCCAACCACGCCCTTCCCTGGCAGACTGATCCGCACCGCCGATGGCGCATTTATCATCGGTCTGATCGCCGTCAACCAAAACGCCAACAATGCCTTGACGACGATGTTTGTCTACGAAGTGGCCAGCGGAACGGTGCTCCGTACGCGTTCTACCCACGGCCAATCCACAACTTTGTCTATGTCTCCCGATGGCAGCAGATTCATGGCCGGCTATTCGCTGTACGATACCGCCACATTGGCCGTAACCGCGCAACTGAACTCCGCCAATCTTCCGTTCTATAACAACGGCACCGCCCTTGCCGCGTTCACCCAGGCACGTAACATTGGCGGTTCAACCTTCTCCAATAATGGCGACACGCTCTACCTGACAGCGAACACCAACACAGCCACCAGTTCCCGCATCGTTGGCAACATCCTATACGTCGCCAGTTCCAACAATCTCGGCGTCCGGCTGGGACTGCGGTTGAAGGAATCGATCACAGGAAAAATCGTCAATAATGCAGCCGGCGATCATGCCTATGCGCTTTCGGAAACCGGCCTGATGAGCCTGCCTCTCGGCAAGATTTTCGATTACCCCATCATCCAACCGGAAACCACGCATGTCTTCCTGACTCAGGATAATTGCAATCGCGCCATTTCACGCACGCAGGTTCGCGTTTCCAACATCGGTAAGGGCAAACTCACTTACACAGTCTCCAATCCCACAACAGCAGTAGTGGCTGACGTCACAACCGGCAACGTTCCATCAACCATCACATTCACCATGGATTCAGGGCGCGCCAATGTTACTCGCCTGCCCGGTACAAACCTCTACACAGGTGCTGGTGGCGGCGGCGGAACACCGCTTGCAGTGAACATCAGTTCCCCCGAAGCGGTCAACATTCCGAACGTCGTAAAGGTTTACATGAATTACCGCCAAACCGATATGCGTGGAATTATTCTGCCAATTCCAACCGGCCTCAACAATGGCCAGGGATTGTGGGATTCAGTACTCGATACCAATCGCAATCGCCTCTACATTTCCAACCCCAGCTTCAATCGCGTAGAAGTTTACGACACGCAGGCACAAGTTCTGCTCGATCCGATCGAAGTCGGCCAACTCCCTCACGCGATGAGTATGACTCCCGACGGCAGTCAGCTATACGTCGGCAATTCCGGCGGCGAATCAATCAGCATCGTTGACCTAGAAAAACTAAAAATCAGTGGCCAGGTGGACTTTCCGCCAATCCCGCGCCTGGTCCAAACGCAAGCCAGCCCCACATCACCAGTAGCACTCGCCTTCAGTACAAACGGCCTGCAATTCATGATGTCCAACGGCGGCGCGGCCACCTTCTGGAAGGTGCAAAATAACCTGGCCGCACCACGCGCAGCCAATAACGTCACCCCAGTGCAAGTCACTTCGCCCGTTTCTATGGCGGCCTCGCCCGGCGGCGAATTTGTGATGTTGCTCACAGCCAACACCAACGCAAGCTCCTATCTTTACGACGCCATTGCCGACACCTACACCGCCGGTAAACAGATCTACGATCAAACCCCTGTAAGCTACTTCGGTCCGGCAGGCGCTGCACCAACTGGATCCTACTTTCTGGCAAACGGGCTGATCCTCAGTTCGTCGCTCGCCATCGCAGGCGGCACAGAACGCCCCGGTGCCACCCAAACAACCTTCGTACAGATTGGCAACTTCAACTTCCCACAGCAAACCATCGTTTCCAACGGTCAACGCAACGTCGCGGCGGTAGTGCCCATTGACGAAAGCAATTACCTGCGCATGACCACTCCAGTTCGCCAAAACATCAACACCGCAACCAAAGACGACGCACGCACCACCATTGAAGCCGTCAACATTCAGACCGGCGGATTGAGTGTAGTTGCCATTGGGCCCGATAGCCCGCAACTCAATGTATTTGCCAATAACCGGGCCAACATCCCTGCCCGTCAATTGAACATCGACCGCAACCTGACCGCTTATGCAATCACCATGTCGGGCCTCAGCATCATGCCTCTGGATATCAACGGGCCGCAAACTGCCCCAGCAATTGCCGGCGGCGCAAAGGGTATCCTCAACGCTACCGATAATTCAACCAATCTCAAGCCGGGCAGCTTCGTCACCATCACCGGCACCGATCTGGGTAGTTCCGCCGTGGCCACTTCGCTCACACCGCCCAGCGTTCTTGGTGGCACCTGTGTCACAGTCAACGATCAGCCGTTGCCCTTATTGCAGGTTAGCCCCACGCAAATTACAGCGCAGATTCCGGAAACAGCAATTCCGGGCACTGCAGTTCTGCAGGTTCGTTCGCTGGCCAAAGCCGGTAGCAGCGCCCCAGCCTTGATCATCATTAAGCGCTAAGCTTCCAGATTTTGAAGTAGACAGTATTTATATCGGACTTATTTATGAATCGGATTTTTTCTATTCGCCGCGTTGGACAAATCGCCGCAGTTTTACTGCTCACCGTATCCGCTGTGCTTTCCCAGACAGTGAATACAGGTGGCACATTTGGCAGCGTCATTTCTCTCAACGGGTCGCCATCGGATGTGTTACTGGACGAAATACGTCAGCGGCTTTACCTTGCCAACAGTACGGCCAATCGCATTGATATTCTCGACGTCAATACGCGTCGCGTTGTGAAATCCATCAATACGGGCGTCTACCCCTTGTCGATCGCCATGTCGCTCGACGGTGCCGCTCTCTACGTAACCAACACGCAAAGCGCTTCCATTACAGTCATCGATCTGGGTTCCGATACGGTGCGCCAAACGGCCAGTCTACCGGCACGTCCAGAAGGCATCGCCGTCGGTCTCGATGGCCGTGTGCTGATCACAACCCAAGGCTCAGGCACCAACAACACAACCAACACGCTGTTACTTTTCGACCCGGCGCAGCAACAAGGCAGGCAGGTTTCTTCCATCTCCTCGCCCCCGCCCATTAATACCCCGAATCCTTTGGCCGCAGTCTTCGCCGGCCGTCCAGCAACGCCATTCCCAGGCCGTCTCATTCGCACCCCCGACGGCAGCTTGATCATCGGTATGGTGGCCATTAATCAAAACGCCGCAACTGCTCAAACCACCCTGTTCATCTACGAAGTTTCCAGCGGCATTGTACTCAAAAACCGCACCGTCACCGGGCAATCCACAATCCTTTCTATGTCCCCCGACGGCAGCCGTTTCATGGCTGGCTCAACGCTTTACGATTCCACATCGCTCGCCGTAGTCGGCCAGATGAGCGCCAGCAATTTGCCCTTCTTTACCGGCAACGGAAATAGCGCCAACTTCAACGTGCAACGCAATTTCGGCGGCAGCATTTTTTCACCAGACGGCGGCACACTTTTCAGCGCTTTCAATACAGCAGCCACCACCGCACGCCCAGTGGCTAACGTACTCTACATCGGTAACCCAGTGAACCTCGGCGTCTCGCTAGGACTGAAGCTTAAGGAATCAATTCTTGGCCTGTTCGTACAGGCTGGCGACGGCAAAACGATCTACGCCATTTCGGAATCAGGAATCATGGTGCTGCCCGTTTCAACAATCTACGACAACCCGATTCTGATGCCCGAAACAACGCAAGTATTTCTAGCCAGCAACGAATGCAACAAAGGAGTGGCTCGCGCTTCCCTGAAAATATTGAATGCCGGCAAAGGCACCCTCAGCTACAGTGTCCCTAACATCACTAATGCGCTGGTTACCGAAGTACCCAATGGATTGGCACCTTCCAGCATCGGCTTCGTAATGGAACCAGGCCGCAGCGGCATTACCCGGTTCGCAGGTACGAACCTCTATAACGGCGCAGGCGGCGCAAATGGAACTTCCATTAACGTGACGCTGCAATCCCAGGAAGCCATCAATTTCCCCAACGTGATTCGTGTCTACATGAATTATCGCAATCGCGATCAGCGCGGGCTCATTTTCCCCATGCCTACCGTCCCAACCAATACCAGTCAGGGTCTGGTTGATATGGTTCTGGACGAACCGCGCAGCCGCATTTACATTACAAATTCCGGCTTCAACCGCATCGAAATTTTTGACATAAAAAGATTGCGCTTCCTGCCCTCGGTGAGCGTCGGCCAGTTCCCGCGCGCGATGGCAATGACCCCGGACGGGTCCACTCTGTACGTCGGAAACGCCGGCGGCGAATCGATCAGCGTTGTTGACCTTGAATCTCTCTCAGTCTCAAGCGGCATCGAATTCCCCCCCATCCCACGCATCGGCAATCAAGGGGCAATCGCACCCATAGCAATGGCTTATGGGCTGAGCGGTTTGCAATTCATGATGTCTAACGGCAGCTTCTGGCGGCTGGTCGGCAACACGGCACTTCCCCGCCCCATCAACACCATCACGCCCACAACGATACCCCAGCCAATTTCCATGGTGGCAACCCCTGATGGTTCATCAATCCTCACTCTGGCCGGCAACGCCAACGCCTACATCTACGACGCTTTGGCTGATACCTACGTGCTTTCCCGCAATCTTTACGATCAAGCCCCGGTCAGCTATTTCGGGCCGGCAGGGGGTTCCACAAGCGGCGCTTATTTTCTGGCCAACGGCCTCATCCTCAGCCCTTCGCTAGCAGTGCTAGGCGGGTTCGAACGCCCCGGCGTAACGCAATTTGGTGCGCCCCCGGCACCAGGCCAGCCACCAACCCAGACCATCGTTTCAAACGGCCAACGCAACGTAGCGGCAGTCTTCCCGCTCAACGATACACTCTTCCTCCGAATCACCACTCCGGTCCGCCAGAACCTCACATCTGTGACTCGTGACGACCCCCGCCCAACGCTCGAAATCGTCAACATCGTAACCGGCGACGAATCACTGGTAGCCATCGCACCAGAGCATCCGATCTTCAACGTCTTCGGTGCCAATCGCGTCAACGTGCCCTCACGCCAATTGCTTGTCGATTCCAAGGGAACAGCCTACGCCATTACGCTTTCCGGCTTGAGCGTGATCCCGTTGCAACTCACCGGCACACCGATTCGCCCAATTATCACCGCAGGCTCACGCGGCATTGTGAACTCAGCAGATGGCACCCCGAACCTGAAGGCCGGTTCGTTCGTCACCATCAGCGGAACAAATCTCGGAACCCCAGCAACTGCCGACGCGGCAAACCCCGCGCAAGTTCTGGGTGGGTCATGCGTGACGATCAACGATTCGCCACTGGAAATGCTATCAACCTCAGCCACGCAAATCTCCGCACGCATCCCCGATAACGTGATCCCAGGCACGGCGCTGTTGCAGGTGAAGTCGCTGGCAGTGGCCGAGCAGAGCGACCCGATCGCGATTACCGTCCGCAAGCAATAATGAGGGTCGCGCAGTTCCCCTTGACCCATCGGCGTGTACAAGTAAGAATAAAGCATGGATCGCGAACAAGCCACGAGCACCTTACGTTCAGTTGAATCGGAACTCAAAGAAAAGCTATAAATACAGAAGCCATTTTTAACTACACCGAAGGTATGATTTTGGCCGACTTCGAGATAGATCTAAAAACGTATGACGCGGTCGAACGTTGCCTTGAGCGAATCAGTGAACCTGTCACTAAACTTGGCGATATGGCAGTTCATTTAATGCCGGATCAACCTTGCCATAAAATCAGAGCCTTTGGAAATGTTTTGCGCCCACGAATATGATCAAATCGAAGAGCACCAGCTCTTCAAAATCGTCTCTAATGACTTACCACCACTTCACAAGGCAGCTACCGAAGCCCTTCGCCAGTGGGAGTTATTCAAACTCCCATAACCAGAGACTGGGTTTCATCACCGTCGCGCCCGGTTGATAGGACTTTCTAAACTACCCAAGCAAGATTCGATATTACTTCCCTCGGTTGAATGCCTCCGGCAACACAACTAGTGGTTTGCAGCATGCTCAGTATCCTGCTCAACATTCCACTCTATTCCACTCATTAAACCTGAATTCCGAAGTTGAACAAGTTTGTTAGTCCACTGTGGCGCGGACACTCGTGTCTGCCGGGTCGGGACTCTTACCGACGCTCTTCGACCAGGCACTTACGAATAGCCCTTGGTACGAAATCCATCCGGGGCCTCGAAATCTAACTCACAAGACCAACTTCGGAATTCAGGTTAAATACCGCATTTAGTTGACCAATCGGATTTTATCAACCTCTAACAAAAAAACCCAATTTCCTCGATCATTCAAGCTGATCCGTGCGTTGCTTCCGCAACTGTTCGGCATCACCTGCATCCTTGAGCCTCCCCGTCGCCTCCTTGTTTCGAAGCAAATCCTCAAGGCCAATTATAGAAACAGAAATGCCGTCAATCTCACCAGTCACGCGACGACGCCACGCCTGCTCGAATTCCACGCCATCAATGGAGGTGATTATATCGATGCGGTTCGGTATAACCCCAAGTTGCACAACCTGATTTGGCCGGTTCAAGTCTTCAACAGAAATTTGCAGACTGCCGAAACCGAATTCCGTAAGAGTATTCAGAATGTGTTCAGCGTTAGCGGATGAAGCTCGAATTAGAAAATCAATGTCTGCGGTAAACCGTGGATGGCCGTGCCAAGCGACAGCGAAAGCCCCAACAACCAAGTACTCAACCCCGTTTGAGTTGAGTAATTCGATAAACTCTCGAAAATCCTTGTTCAACTGCATTCGGATATACTCGCTTTTGAAGTTCCAGAACTATTGCAATTCGCTGCTCTGGAGTCATGCGCATGTACTCGGCCGCATCCGCTTGGTCTGCTTCTTCAAACGATTTGAAAATGCGGACTATTTTCTCCATACCCTAATTCTACATCGCCTCAATCAACGACGCGCCCAATCTATCCACTCACCCAATGTTATATGCTCATATCGATGCGATCCCTATTAATCACCCTGCTCCTGGCCAGCACCGCCTTGGCCGACGTCCGCCTGCCCGCCCTCATCTCCGATCACATGGTGCTCCAATCCGCCACCCCAGTCCGCATCTGGGGCTGGGCCACACCAGGCGAAGCCATCAGCATCAGCTTCAACGGCCAGCAATCTTCAACCCAAACCCAACCCGACGGCCGCTGGGAAGCCTATCTTAAACCGCTCGCCCCCGGGGGACCGTTCGAGCTCACAGTCACTGGACAAAACACAATCAAGATTCAAGACGTGCTGATCGGCGAAGTGTGGATCGCCTCCGGCCAGTCAAACATGGCCTTCCAAACCAAACGGGCCAAGGGCGCAGACCAAATCATGGCCGCCGCAGCCAACCCCAATATCCGCCTCTTCACCGTCGCCCGCAAATTAAGCAGCGTGCCAGAGGATGACGTAAAAGGCACATGGCAAATCGCTTCCTCCGAATCAGCCGGCAACTTTTCCGCCGTGGCATATTTGTTCGCCAAAGAGCTCGAAGGCCAAAACAAAATGCCCTTCGGCATGATCAACTCCTCCGTCGGCGGCACTCCAGTGGAAGCCTGGATCTCCGGTCAAACTCTCAGCAGCGACCCTGCCCTGCTCCCGGTTCTAACACGCTGGCAGAAGATTCTTCACGACTACCCTGCCGCCGCTCGCCGTCACGCCCTCGCCGTAAAGAAGTGGCAGGACGAAGGCAAGAAAGGTGCACAACCCGCCGCCCCCGTTGGCCCAGGCCACTGGCACGAACCCATTCAACTCTTCAACGGAATGATCGCCCCGGTCACCCCCTACGCCATTCGCGGCGCCCTCTGGTATCAAGGCGAAAACAACGCCGGCAAAAATGATGGCGACCTCTACCGCCGTTTGCTTGAAACCCTGATTCACGATTGGCGCCAGCAATGGGGCACCGGCAACTTCCCATTCCTATGGGTGCAGTTGCCGCATTTCATCATGAAGGGCAATGAATCAGGCTGGCCTGAAGTGCAGGAAGCAATGCGCAACACACTCGAAATCGCCAACACCGGTATGGCAATTTCGCAAGATGCTGGCGAAGCAAATGACATTCATCCAACCGACAAACTCCCCGTTGCAAAGCGCCTCGCCCTGACCGCCCGCAAAGTGGCTTACGGCGAAAACATCCTTGCCAGCGGCCCCATATTTCGACAGGCTACACGGGAAGCAAACGTCCTTCGCCTGTGGTTCGACCATGCAGGGGACGGCATGAGAACCAATAACAACGCGGCAGTAGAAGGCATGCTAATCGCCGGAAGAAATGGTAAATATGTCACTGCCGATGTCAAAATCGACGGTGCAACTTTGCTTGTTTCAAGCAGCGAAGTACCTCATCCCCTGTCAGTGCGTTACGCCTGGGGAGGCACCGTCGTTGGCAATTTGGCCAACTCGATTCAGATCCCCGCCTCGCCCTTCCGCGCAACTCTTCCATAAATGTGAACTTTTGAATTTTACCTGACCACTCACTCGGATTCCGATATAACGGAATCCGAGCATGAATAAAAATACCGCAGACACTCAGGCACTCTCCCCGGCCAAACTTCATATTCTGCTCGGCCTCGCTGGCGAAGAAATGCACGGCTATAAAATCATCAAGAAGTCGCACAGCTCTCCGAGAGTCAGTAAACACTGAGCCCCGGCCCACTCTACGACAATCGTGGACCAAGGCAAGGCTTTCGCAGCCCGGTCTCCCGTCGGTTCAGATTGGCGTATGGCATTGCGAACAACGCCGATCACCGTAATCCAATCATTGTTCTTGCCTCGGCGATCTTGCCCCTTGAGTCGCCTTCCCTTGGGATTCCCATCGTGAGAACAGGCCGAAGTTCCGGCCTGTTTTGTTGATCGCTACTTGTTCTTAAAATTTTCGACCGAAGCCAATGCCGCAGGAACTGGTGCCGATCTTTGCCGTCCCGAAAGCTGTTCCACAATTTTCACTGACGGCCGTTCCAAAACATCAAACAAAGGCTTGGGCCAAAGTCCAATCGCAAAAACACTAATAACCAGCGGCAGAAAAACAAGTTTTTCGCGCAGATTCAAATCCGCAATGGACCGGTTGGCTTCGTTAGTTTCCCCAAGCATAGTCCGTTGAAACAGCCACAGCAAGTAAGCCGCACCCAACAAAATACCTACAACGCAGGCAACAGTCCAAGACATCGAAACCGGATAAACGCCCTGCAAAATAGCCATCTCTCCGATGAATCCGTTCAGCGGTGGAACACCCATCGCACTAAGCGAGGCGATCAGCACTACAACTGCAAACACCGGCATCGGTTTCCACAATCCCGTGTACGCCGAAATCTCACGCGTATGGCGCCGTTCGTAAACCACCCCGATGATCAAAAACAGCAGTCCTGTCGATATTCCGTGATTGATCTGCCCAACCATCGCACCCATAATGCCCGTCTTGTTCAATGCAAAAATACCAAGCGTGATAAAACCCATGTGACTCACCGACGAATAAGCAATCAGCTTCTTCCAGTCCTTTTGCATCAGGCAAACCAGCGCGCCATAAATAATCCCAATAATCGACAACGCAGCAATAATTCCAACAACCGTTGGGTGTTGCGACGCATTCGGCGTCAACGGAAGCGAGAAGCGCAAAAACCCATAAGTCCCCATCTTCAGCATGATGCTTGCCAACACAACCGAACCTGCAGTAGGTGCTTCCGTATGGGCATCAGGCAGCCAGGTGTGAAACGAAAACATCGGTACTTTCACTGCAAAACCGGCAAAAAGCGCCCAGAAAATCCACATTTCCAAAGTCGAAGGCAAATCCGTTTTCATCAATAGCGTAATGTCGAAGGTGCGAACTTGATACTGCCTGAAGTGTTCGAAGTGCAGTGCCAAGCCACCGGCAAGCATTAGAATCGACCCGATCACGGTATAGATCAGAAACTTCATCGAAGCGTAAGAACGCCGCTCACCGCCCCAGATTGCGATGATGAAATACATGGGAATCAGCACAATTTCCCAGAAGAAGAAGAACAGCAAAAAGTCAAGCGAAAGAAAAACGCCCATCATGCCAAACTGCAAAAACAGGAACCAGCCGTAATACTCTTTCACCCGCACTTCAATCGCAGACCAACTGCTAACCAAGGCGAGGAAGGTGACGAAACCAGTGAGTACAACCAACACCAGACTGATGCCATCCAGCCCCAAATGGTAGCTGGCCCCTAGTGTGGGAATCCACGAGCGCTTTTCCACAAACTGAAAATCAAGCGCCGGGTTGAACTGCAGGCAAAGCGGCAGAGTCAGCAGCGCTCCTACCAAAGAAGCAAAATTGGCCCATAATTTGATAAGTTTCGTCTGCCCCGCAGGAATAGCAAGCAGTACAAGCAGGCCCACA
>JBBRJC010000037.1:0-13368 GCA_038220135.1 Bryobacterales bacterium
GCCTTGCGCATGATTATCACCTTCCAATACCCGGGCTTTGGTTTGCCTGATCACCTGCCGAATACGAGGCAGCATGGTATCGATCTGTTGACGCAGTCCGTCCAGCGCCGCCTTCCGTAAAATGCCGGTGGTACGCTTCACGCCCTCGGCGATCTCATTGGAAAAACGTTTCGCCTGACCCACAACACGGCTTGTCGAATCCAACAGTTTGCGATAAGCCTGCTTGAGTTTCTCCTGGCTCTGCGGAACTTTGGATCGAGCCGCCCGCGCGATGTCCAGCACGCGCAGTTTTACGCTGCGGCTGCGGTCGCGCTTTTTCGTCCCCCGCGGCCCGGCCAGCACAGTCACCTTCTTCATCAGTCGAGTCAAGACGCGATTACCATCGCCGAGCAAGCTGCTGTCGGTCGGATAGTGGATGTTGGTCTCAACCACTGTGGTATCCACTCTCATTTTTCGGCCCTGCACTACCTTGTTCTCCACCGCCAGTTCCATCACGCGCTCATGAAGTCATGAAGCTGTTTGATTACCTCCGGACCCAGAGCCCGCCCCTGACGACCGAGCGTTTTAGCGTCGGGTACTTTACCCGCGCCCACACGCGTGAACTCTCTATATAAGAGGTTCGGACGTACTTCGCGCTCAAGCACCTCGAAGCTCCAGTTGCGCAAGTGCTTGAGCAGCAACATGCGGAGCACTATCTCGGCGGGGGTTCCCAGCCGTCCCCGCACGCGACTCTGCGGATGGCGCCGCACCAGAGCTTCGTAGACGGTGAGGAGCAGCTTCTCGTCTTCCAGTAACTTGTCGGCCTTGCGCATCCAGGGTTCCCAGAGGTCACCGACTGCCTGCTCCACGAATCCATCGGCGAATTGAGGTTGCGAAACGCAACGCAGCGTAATCACTTGCCACGCCTCGCTTTGCTTTCATCGGGAGCTTCGAGGCGCAGCAACTGCCGGTTCAACTCGCAGATCTCCTCAATGGCGGCCTTTAGCTTTTGATAGTTCGCCAAACAACGCTTCACATGAGCAACCTGATCCTTGCCAAGACTGAGTTGGCGGATGGGGGCCCCAGGATATCCGGTAGCGAGAACCGATACAGGATGTCCTTCGCCGCGTTCGCACTTTGGACAGCCAGTGCGGTGCCGGATGGTGCGTTCGAGCAAAGAGTCGCGGAGCAAGTCCCTGGCAGAAGGGAGACGAGAGACGAGGTGATCGAGCCGTCGGACAGCCGTGGTATATTTCACTACTAGTAGTGAAATATACCACCACAACAAAATGCAACACAAATGTTTGAATTCCTTTTCAATAGTTCAACCAGCTCAGGTGGAGTGACCCGATGTTTTGCCGCTAAAAACGGCGCTTATGCACTTGCCGTGCACAGACCACGTTCAATTGAAAAACGTTTGTCCGTCATTTTTGCGCCGGAAAGTAGCTAGGGACGAACGGAAAGTACCCCCCACTCTACTTAGGGTCGGTGTGCGGTTGGTCTAGGGAAGCTTCTTGACGTCCCAAACGAGATCGACGACACCACCCATAATGTTGGGAATCTCCCATGTTCGCAACCAGGGATCCGTCGATGGCAAATGAGGCAAGGGTGCTGCACCCACCCGGCTGGTGCAGAGGGTATGGTCCATGATGTCCTGCGAGTGAAAGTACATGTTCGGGTCTTGCGATATCCCGTAGCCTGCATCTTTATAAGCCTTAAGGTTGAGGACGAAGCGAAATAACTTGCAATGCGCGTTCGCTTCCATATGGTTGTGCCAGGTCCGTTGTCCCTCTCCGAAGCCGTTGTAAATTCGTAGTTTTATCGAGAACGTTTTTTCTCGATCTGGAGTAAACACGTAAGTGAATTTCTTTCCCGTGTTGTAATATTCGCTCTGGTCACTCTCTGAAGCCTCGTTGGGCTTCGTGAGATTGAGAAGTTCAACCAGCCCCTGCTCGCTCCGGTAAGCTTGCTCATATGGCAAGCTGCAGCGATTCTGCTTCGAAAACACGATCCGCATAGTTCGAATTGCGACGTCATCTGTTTGGATGGTGAATGGCTTGACATCGCCGATTAGAGTAGCGGTTGTCCCGGGAGCAACCGGTGACATGTCAAGATTCACTTCAAATAGGTCAATTTCGTAGATTGCAGGATGGCCTACCGGATGGATCAATGCGTCTTTGAGTGCCGTAAATCGGACGTCTTCGGAGTCGTCCGGATCGCATTGTATGACTTCGCTGTGTCCTCCCGGCAAGGGGCTTGCCTCAACAAATGAACCGCGCGCGGAAACCTCGGGCACCACGTCATCTTGAAGGCCCCAAAAGACCCGAAACGGGATAGGGCAATAGCTATTTTCAACACGTTTCGCCGCGAGAATGCTGCGCGTGATGACGTCATTCATTTCCGCTATGTCCTTATCCAGTACGCTCAGCTGTTCTTCCTGTGAATTCTTCGTGACCTTAAAAAAGATACCGCGCAGGCTGTTCAAGATGGTTGAGCCGCGGTTTGGCGTCGCAAATAGGATGACCGAGCGGATTTTGGCGAGGTCCGAACCCCGCTGATCCTTAATCTTTTGCGCGAGAAGGCTCTGGATGACGAGGCCACCCATGCTATGGCCGACCAGGAATAACTGATCAGATTCAGGCTGGCGGTCGAGAAAATCGCCAAGGCTCTTTCCGCATTCGGCAATATCGGGAATACGTTTCGAAGGGTTCCACTCCAGAAATTTTGTCGGATATTGAAAGCGAGTGAAGCGGAAGCGCATGCTGGCCAACTCATCGTCTTTTTCCAGCTCCATGACCAACGGATCCCAACACTTCGGGCTGCTAATAAACCCATGAACAAACACGACGGTCGTTCGCATGAGGCCAGTATATCCCAGCGCGCGATGGAAGGACCATTTGAATGGGTGGTCGGGTGGTCGGCGGCTGGTTGGCGCGAAAGTCAATGGGAAAGCAGCCAGCCAAGCCGGCTTACAAGGCATCTGGTTTGATCGAAATTTGAAGCGATCATTCCATTCGATCAACGGCACTTTGGTGCAGTCTCCTAAGCAAGGATGAGAGTGCGACCTGACAGGGTTGAATCTCAGTGAGAGTAAGTAAACCGGCGGTTTCCGCCTGCCCGAGTAGATGGACGTGCTTCAAGCTCTTGAACCCTGCACACTCCACGCCTGCACTTCGTACCCAGGCAGGTGATGCCGAATATCGATAGGAAGGTAGCCCGCAGCTACAGCGCTTAATTGTTGCGCCAGTTTTCGATGACCAGTTTGGCCCCGGTTCTTTGGATGGCTTGAAAATCTCCGGTGTTCCCAGTTGCAAGAGGGAAGCCGAGTCGAATTGCGACGGCTGCAATCAGGCAATCCGTCAGTTCGAGGGAAGAGCCTTGCTTCCGCGCCTTGGCCTTGATGAGGGCTGCTGCATGGTAATCGCTGGCTGTCGGCGTAATTTGCTCGTTTTGGTTCAACCATGCCAAAGCTTTTTCCAACTGGATCGAGGCAGACTTGCACTCAAGGCCGAAGACAATCTCATGAACGGTGACGATGGTAAAGGTGAAGATTCTATGCTGGCGGGCATAGTTGGCGGCATGACGGGCGACCATTTTGTCATGGTCCTTGAGGTATTCAGAAAGAATGTCCGTATCCAGTAATACCTTGGACATTAAAGGGAGTTCGACGGGCTGCTGGGTCGGCGTCTTTCTTCGTAAGCGAGTTGGACGACTTCATCGAGCAATGCGGCATCTTCGGGGCTGCCAAACAATCCAAGCCCCTGATCGAAGACTGTTGCGTGCGAATGGGTCTTGTCCGAAGGACGGTGCTGGTCGATCCATTTGTAGAGCTAAGCCAGTTCCTGAGGTTGCAGGGAGTTCATAGCCTAGTTTCTACAATACCGGAATATGGGGGTTCTGTCACGAATTACGAAGGGTCCGTCAAAGCAGATGACCCTCTATCCTGGTCTGAAAAGGGCGAGAAGCCCGGCTAGTTACACGCTTGAGCCAATCCTTCACAACGCGAACTCGCCCACTTAGAGATCTGGAAATAGAAGGACGGCCTACTTCTTCGGCTAATCCTGAATTCCGAAGTTGCTCTGTCAGTTAGATTTCGATGTCCCGCGTGGATTGCGCACCAAGAGTTATTCGTAAATGCCCCACGCTAAGAGAGTCCCGATGAGTTGGGACGCTGCAGACACGAGTGTCCGCGCCACAGTTGACTATCAGATTTGTTCAACTTCGGAATTCAGGCTAAAACATAAACAACTCTTTTTGTTTTCAATCCGAACGCTGTATCAGGAAACTCCCAACAAAGGATTTGAAGATTCCCCAAGACGACTCGAACTTGTTATACTGGTTCTTCAGGCGTGGTCTGTTCACACGCGCCGAAAGTATTTTTGAAGGAAAGAAATGCCGAAGAGAACGTTTCAGCCGAATAATCGCCGCCGAGCCAAAGTACATGGTTTCCGGGCCCGTATGAAGTCAAAGGATGGTCGTAACGTCCTGGCCCGCCGTCGTGCACGTGGCCGTTGGAAGCTCACCGTCAGTGACGAAAGAGCAGTCCGCGCGTCCCACTAGATTTCCTAAGTCATCCAAGCTCCTCAGGCCACCAGAATTTAGGAAGGTTTATGATAATGGAGCTCGGATGACTTGTGCGTATTTTGCAGCTTTCTGCAGGAAGCGGGTTGCTGGTGAAATTCCTGAAGGTTCTCCAAAAGAACCGAGATTTGGATTCACTACACCAAAAGCCCTTGGGAAAGCTGTAGTCCGCAACCGGATAAAAAGAAGAATGAGGGAAGCCGTGCGACTCGGAAAACATCAATTGAACCCGGAGTGGGAAATTGTGTTCAATCCAAGACGTAGCGTGCTGGAAGCCCAGTTTCCCAGCCTGATCGTGGAAGTGGAAAGGCTATTCCGGAAATGCAACGGGTAACGATTGCCGCCCTCCATTTATATAAGCGTTGGCTTTCGCCGATGCTGCCGACGGCCTGCCGTTTCCGTCCCACCTGTTCTGAATATATGATCGAAGCCGTTGCGCGCTATGGTGCGCTTCGCGGCATTGCTATGGGGCTCGCACGAATTTTGCGTTGTCATCCATTCCATGCCGGCGGCTATGACCCCGTTCGTTAAAGGCAATGAGAACTGTCGATGCCGGAACTACCTGAAAAAAAGCGTGAATTGACCATGGAGCAGCGGTTGCTGCTCGCCTTTGTATTGATGTTTGGCGTTTTGCTGCTAAGCCCTTACTTCCTGCCCAAGAGTGAAGAGCAAAAGCAAGAGGAAGCAAAAAAGGGACAGCAGTCTCAGCCGAAGAAAGACGCCCCGGCGGCGACTCCGGCTGTGGCTCCGGCTGCGGCTGCGGCGGTTCCAACGGTTGCTTCCGTGGCGCGTAAAGACGCTGAAACTCCGGGCAATCTTGTTGGCTCCGCTGAAGAGCATCCCACTATTGAAACGGACCTCTATAAGGTACGCTTTTCTTCGCGCGGGGCGGTGGTGGAAAGCTGGCAACTGAAGAAATTCAAGCAAGGTGACGGCAAAACGCTTGACCTTGTGAACCCGATCTCCTTAAAGCATTCTGAAATGTACCCGTTCACGATCCAATTTAAGGATCAGAAGCCCAATGTCGATCTTCGGCAGGCGTTATACGTTGTCAAAAAGCGGCCAGATGGATTGGGGATCGACTTTGAATATTCCCAGGGCGGCGTCACCTCGCGGAAATCGTTCGTCTTTACAAAGGCAAACTATCTGACCGACGTCACCAGCATCGTCACCATGAACAATGCTTCGGTTGGTCACTTGCTTTCCTGGCGCGGTGGTTTTGGCGATTCCATGGTTATCAAAGCACATGCCAACCAGCACACCACGCGCATTGGTCCGAACGACAGCTCGCCAACTGTTTACGATAATTCGAAAGGCAAGAGCGGTCCGGTTTTGGAAGGCGGAACTTGGAATTTTGCCGGTTTGGAAGACAACTACTTCGCAGCTCTGTTTGTGGCGAAAAATGCTACCTACATGGAGCAGGAAACCTGGAGCGACAAACTGCCGGTTATTGAAGGCGAAAAAGATGAGGAGCTTTACGTAGGCAGTTCCATTGGCCTGGGTGGCGCTCAAAATCAGTTCTCGCTTTTCGTTGGGCCGAAAGATATCGAAATCCTTCGCGCGGTTAACCCGAAGCTGGAAACGGTGGTGGACTGGGGTTGGTTTTGGTTCCTGGCCAAGCCGCTATTTGCCACGCTGAAATGGCTTACTACGAATTACATTCATAGCTATGGTTGGGCGATCATTGTCGCCACTATCGTGATCAACATTCTGCTGCTTCCGATCAAGCTTACGAGCATGAAGAACATGAAGCAGATGTCGGCTATGCAGCCGGAAATTGCGCGAGTGAACGAGAAGTATAGCGGCGTGAAAATGAACGATCCGCGCAACAACGAAAAGAATGCCGAGATCATGGAAGTGTATAAGAAGTTCGGCGTGAACCCGGCGGGCGGGTGTTTGCCGATGTTTCTGCCTATTCCATTCCTGTTCGCTTTCTATAAAGTTCTTTCGTTGGCCATCGATTTGCGTGGTGCGGAATGGTTCTGGGTAAGCGATCTTTCGCAGCCGGAAACAATTGCAATTCGCGTGCTTCCTTTGCTGATGCTGGGTACCCAGTTCTGGCTCCAGAAAATGACGCCGACGGCGTCTATGGATCCGAATCAGGCGAAGATGATGATGTTCATGCCGTTGATGATGGGTTTCTTCTTCTACGGTGCATCAAGCGGCCTGGTGTTATACTGGCTTACTACTAACGTTGTTGGCATAGTGCAGCAGTATTTCTTCAACAAGGCGGCTCAAGCGCCTGCTGCTTCGACGACGATTGACGTTATTAATAATAAGAAGAAGGGCAAGAAGTAACTTTACCCAAACAGCATGAGCGCGCCAATTAATGTCGAAACTAGTGCCGAGCCGATTCAGGCTTTCTTGAAGTCGATCCTTGAAAAGGCTGGTTTAAGCTTGACCTTTCAAGTTGGGCCGGGCGAAAGCCTGCATCCGGAAATTGAGAATCCGCACGTGCTGGTGAAGTTTGGCGGGCGCGATCTGGACATTCTGATGGAGAACAAAGCCGAACTGTTGCTGGCATTGGAACAGTTGACGCTGGAAGTTCTACATCTGGGCAGTGATCAGCATTCGCAACTCTGCTTTGACGCAAACGACTATCGCATGATGCGCATGGAAGAGCTGCACATGAGCGCGCAGATGGCTGCCGACCAAGTGCTGAAAACCCGAGTACCGTTCCGCTTCAATCCAATGACCAGCCGCGAGCGCCGTGTGATTCACCTTGCTTTGCGGTCGAAGCCCGATGTACGCAGTGAAAGCTATGGCATGGGGCCAACGCGGCAGGTTGTAATTTATCCGGCGGATATGCCCACGCCGCCTCCGCCTCCTGGTGGCTATCCGGTGCCGAAGCCGCCAATGCGCGGGGGGCCAGGCAGTGCGGGTGGACGAGATGGCGGACGTGATCGCGGACCGGGCGGCGGCGGGCGGGATCGCGATCGTGGACCACGCGGTGGTGGCGGTGGCGGAAGCCGGGATCGTGGCCCGCGCCGTTAGTTTCAAGCTTTGATCTCCGATACGATTGTTGCGATTTCAACACCTCCTGGCAGAGGGGGCATTGGGGTGGTGCGCCTATCGGGATCGGCAGTGCGCGATATCGTCGCAAAATTCGTTCAATTCGACAATAGTGAATGGCGGCCGTGGAGCGCGCGGTTGGGTACGATGGTTGATGATGCTGGTGGAATGGTTGATCGCGTTGTGGTCACCTACTTTGCGGCGCCCAAATCCTATACTGCCGAAGATGTGATCGAGATTGCCTGCCACGGCGCGCCAGTTGTGCTTCGCTTCGCGGTGGAGCGGGCACTTAAGGCGGGCGCGCGCGTCGCCAATCCTGGCGAATTTACGCTTCGGGCCTACGTGAATGGGCGGATCGATCTGCCACAAGCCGAAGCGGTTCGAGACCTGATTGATGCTACAACCCTTTTTCAAGCCAAGGTGGCAGCCCGTCAAACCGAGGGCTCTGTAAGCCGCGCCATCGGCCCTTTGAAAGAGCAACTTCTGGAGCTGATTTCGCTGATGGAAGCGGGTATCGACTTTGCTGAAGACGACGTGAGCGTGGCCAGCACAGCGGAAATTCTGCGCCGTATTGCTCCGATCCGTACGGGATTGGCGAGGCTGGCGGCGAGTTTCGCGTTCGGCAAATTCGTACATTCTGGCGCGACGCTGGCCATTGCCGGCCGCCCCAATGTGGGCAAAAGTAGCCTGTTCAACCGGATGCTGGATCAGGAGCGGGCCATTGTAACTGACATTGCCGGCACGACACGCGACACTGTTAGTGAAGTAACCTCACTGAGCGGCATTCCTTTAAAGTTGGTGGATACTGCGGGTATTCGTGATGGGCAGGATCTGGTGGAACGTCTTGGGATTGAACGCAGTATTCAGGCGATGGCCGATGCTGATTTGACTCTTGTAGTGGTTGATGGATCACTGCCACTTTCCGGGGAGGACTTGGGTTTGCTGGAGCAAACGGCAGGCCAGGGGCGGCGTTTGGTGGTGGCGAACAAATGCGATTTGCCGCGAGTGGCCGAGGTTTCGGATGCTGTCTGGGTTTCAGCGGAAACCGGCGAAGGCGTGGAACTTTTGCAGCAGCGGGTGATTGAAGCGATCGGTGCGGGGGCAGTGCAGGAACAGGAATATTCTTTTATTACCAGTCTGCGCCAGGAGAATTTGTTTAGCGAGGCAGTGGCGGCACTGGATATCGCTAGTGAAGCAGCGACAGCCGGTATCCCCCACGAAATGTTGATGTTGGATTTTTATTCGGCTTTGCGGCCCATTGATGCTATTACTGGGGCCACTACGGCGGATGACATTCTGAACCGTATTTTCAGCACTTTCTGCATTGGCAAATAGCGGGCCGGGTGTCACGTAGGGATAAACCTGATTCAGGAGTTGAACAACGCCCCCGTCCCCGATCTACTCCCAGTGGGTAAATCCGAGCCCATAACTAACTAAGTCGGCGCGAAAAAATAAATTCATACCCGTTTCCGCTACGACCGATATGGAGCAGTATGAAGATTTTCAAAATTCTCACCCGCCCCGCACTGACAGTGTTTTTACTGGCTGGGCTTCTATTCCCCCTGCGTTCCGTAGCGGGAGGATGTGAAGATATTAGCAAACTCTCGGACCGGTGGACCACACTGGCAACTTACATTCACGAACATAACGAAAAGCGTGGTGACTTGTCGGAAGCTCAAGTGAAGAAGGTTCGTGCGGAGCAGAAAGTTCTGATCCCGGTGACCAGGGACTTTGGCAGAGCGCTGGTCAAGATTGACAGCAAGCTGATTCAAAGCCTGGGCAAGCAATTGGTCGCTATTCTTGAAGAATTGCAGGCGATTCCTGATTCTGATGGTTGGGACGACGACATCAAGGTGATTGATCGTCTGGTAGAAGTTATCGAAAAGACAGTCGAAGAGTGTGAAAAATAGGCTGGATTAGAGTCAAGGGAAGTCCGGACCAAAAGGGGCCGCCTCACTCAAAGTTCGGAAGGAACTGCAGCTGAAGTATGCGCTTTGATTAGCTAAGCTAGGGCGTGGCGGAATTGTACGATCCCGGCATGTAGCAATGCAAACCCGGTAATCAACAGGATTGGATGCATGAACGAAGGAATTTGTCAGGTGGCCCGATTTGGCGGGAGGCAAATCGTAAAGTCCAGAAAGCGGCAAAAATGGTGGCGAAACCCAGTAAGGCCGGGTGCAGTTGCAACCGAGGCTGTGCCACGGAAAGTTTTCGTCGGAAGAGAAGTGGCATAGTGCTTTCAAATTAGCCCATCCGGCTGAGCTACTGCGGCTTGCTCCAGTTCTTTTGCCAAGCAATGAGCTTTGCCTGCAGCCGTGCAGCAACCTCTGGATGTGCTTGTGAATAGTCTTTTGTCTCTGCAGGATCCTCCTTCAAATTCGACAACCATGTACCCGGCCGCACTGCATCGCCGAGCCCTTCATTCAAGCCCACCTGCAACTTCCAAATGCCTTCGCGCACCGCCGCCCGCCCTTCGTAATCCCAAAAGACTGCCTCGTGGGGAGACTTTTCGCCGCGCATTACCATGCCGGAAACGTCGGCCCCATCCACTTTTTCAGGTACTGTGGTGCCTGCCCATTTCAAAAAGGTGGGGAGAATGTCCATGGCCATGCCGATCTCGGGCACCACCTTGCCAGCGGGGATTTTTCCAGGCCAGCGCATCAAGGCCGGCATCCGCTGCCCACCTTCCCACAAGCTGCCCTTGAACCCGCGAAACGGGTGGTTGCTGCCGCCACGATAGGGCCGTCCTTTGTGATCGGCCCGGTCTTCCTGCGTTGCGCCGTTGTCGCTTTGGAAAAAAATGACGGTGTTGTCGTCGAATCCTAACTGCTTCAGTTGGGCCATCAACAAGCCCACTTGATCGTCAATAGCGGCAACCATGGCGCAGTGCAAGCGCCGGTCGCGGTCCATGGTTTTCGGAAAACGATCGAGATACTTCTTTGGCGCCATCATTGGATAATGCGGCGCTCCAAATGCAAGGTACAGGAGAAACGGCGTAGTCTTGGATTGGCGTGCGATAAAAGCACGGGCCTCTCGGCCTAGCATTTCCGTTTGATACTCCGGTTCAGCGAAAACTTCGTTTTCATTCCTCCACAAGTCGTGGAACACCGGTTGGCCGCCGAGGGTGTAGTAGCGGTGGGAAAAGTAATCGACCCAGCCGGAATAAAAGCCAAACCATTCGTCAAACCCTTGCGCCATGGGCCGGCTATCGGGCGACGAACCAAGGTGCCACTTTCCGATTGCTGCGGAATGGTAGCCAAGCTTGTGCAACTCGGCTGGCAACGTGTTTTCGCCCTTGCGCAGGCCGGCCACATCGAACCCTGGTTTGGAATATAGGATTGAAGGGATGCCCGCGTTTTGTGGATATTTTCCGGTGAGCAGCGAGGCGCGCGAAGGGGAACAAACCGGGGCGTTGGTATGCCAATCGGTGAAGCGCACACCGGTCGCTGCAATACGGTCAAGGTTCGGCGTCTTTATATCGGCCACACCATAACATCCCAAATCTCCGATCCCCTGATCGTCGGTATAGATGATGATGAAATTGGGACGGGCGGTGGTTGCCGCCTTCGCTAAAGCCGCACCACCGAGAGCCGCCAGAAACTGTCTTCGTTGCATAAGTTGAAAATACAGTATACTCGTTTCTTGCCATTTGACACGTGCTGGTAAGATAGATGGAGGCCGAATGCGGATAGTTCGCCTTCCAATAAAGCAACATTGTTAGATCACATCAAAAATATCGGCATTCTGATGATTGCGCTGGGGCTTCTCAGTTTGGCAATCGCGATTGGGTTTCTTATCGCCTTTGGCGGATTCGCGGGCATTATGGGCAACGATGGCTATGGCAGGCCGCAAACTATGGCATCCACTCCAGTGTGGGGACTCTTTAGCGGGTTTCTGACGATTTTTTCCATTGTGATGTCGCCATTGTTGATTTCTGCCGGCCTCGGATTGCGAAAATTGAAGTCGTGGGCAAGATCGATGAGCATCATCGTGTGCGCGTTGAACATTCTCAGCGTTCCGTTTGGAACCATGGTGGGTATTTATGCTCTGTGGGCGCTGCTGAGCCCTGAAGTTGAACCTCTTTTTGATGAAGGATATGGCCGCGGGCCGATCCGTCAATCGCGATTCAAGTAGGCGAACCGGAAGACTGAGATCAGTGTCATAAGGTAAAGAAGCCAGGTCCCTAGCTAGCTCGGCAAACTCAAAGTATTTTTCCAACACCGGCCCATCATCTCAAAAGTATGGCCGCCAGCAAAAGCAAAAGGCTGCCCAAGGCTGGCAATTGCCAATTGATTTGATAGGTAACCGCAAAAGTTGCTGTGTGCGAGGGCACTTCCACAACTATCCGCTGCATGGCGTCGGCAGAAATTTTCAGTTGCTGCGCGCCGGCAAACGCCACCATGCCGGGACGCGACAGAAAGTTAACCATCACCATGCCACCTTCGGGCAGCTTCGAGGTATCAACCACAACATTGTTGTCCTTAACAGACACCGCAAGCGCGGTGCCCGGCGCGGCAACGGCCCGAGCCAGCGGTTCCGCTCCATCAATGCGAATCACTTCAACATTGTTAGTGCGAAACTGCACGGGCTGTCCGCGCATTGCTTTTTCCACGGCTAGCACTTGCGGAACAAAGCGATGCCGTTCGGTGAAAATGCGACGCCCCTCCACCGGCAGATCTTCCGTCTTAGCCGTGCGATGCAGCAGCACATGGCTTACGCCGTAGGCGCGCAATGTTTCCAGCGGCTGTTCCTCGAGGCGCTTGGTAATGGCCAGCATCTCCGGCCGATTCTTCCACAGCGGGTCGTACCCTTCCATAGACACAATTCCAAACATTGTCGCCAGATTGTGATTCAGGCTTTCGTTGTAACCGGGGCTGGGCGCGCGCTCCACTGCGGCGGGGTAGATTCGCTGCAATCCCGGGTCGTCACGCAGTGTGCTCAGCAATTGGGGAGAAACTGCATAGCTTGGCGCATCGCCCCACACATAGAGGGCTTCCCGCGCCAGACTTACGTGATACAGCATCAGAGCCGTGACCAGCCCGAAGCAGGCCAGTTCAAGCTTGGCGTTGTAAAAGCGCGCCAGTAACAGTGCCCCAACTAGTAAAGTGAAGAAGTGAAACAGCGGCAGAAACTTGGCTGGAAACGTAAATTGGCTCAGCAACGGTAGCAGAGTATGCAAAGTCCATAGCCCGCCCTGATGCCCTAGTGCCAACAGGAAAGCAACAATCGCGGCAGTCAGGATTGGGTTTTGCTTCAACACCTGCCGCGAGCCTTTGAGCAACAGCAATGCAGCCAGGCCAATGAAGAAAACCAAGGTTAGAATAGTGCCGGCATAGAACAGTTGCCCCGTCGGACTGGCCGGATCAACCGAGCGATTGGGCAGCGCTGCATTAGCCAATGGGTAAGGATACACAGTAGACATTAGCGCCCCCAGAATCCCCTCACCTGACGGCACGCGCTGCGCCGTGCGCGTGCTTAATACTTGTGGAACCAGCAGCGGCAATGCGATTGCAAGGCCGATCAGCAGGCCCGGTGCGATATCCAAAAGGCGCTTCCAACTGCTGCCTTGCTTCCAAAGCTGAAGGACCACCAGCAACACGAAGAAGCCCACAGCATAAGTCCACATTTGCGCATTGCCGGCGTGGAAGAGCAGGCCGGTTACTGCACCCAGAGATAGCGTCCAGCGCCACCGTGGCTTGTGATCAGGCAGTTCGAGTGCAAGCAATACAAGCAACGGCAGGGCCGCCACCGCGGGCGACATGTAATACCAACTGCGGGAAACCAGCAGGGAAAAGC
>JBBRJC010000038.1:0-13353 GCA_038220135.1 Bryobacterales bacterium
ATGAGCTCTAATAAGTTATTGAAAAGTGTAGCGCGGCAGGGTACGTCCACTCACTGCCAAAGCGGGAATGGATCACTGCGCCCGCGCTTGAGGTCGCGAATCAAATCGGAAACCTTAGTGCGCCTTTTCATCAGGCGTTCCAGCATCTTCTCCAATTCTGCCATCTCCCCTTCGGCAAGCCATTCTCGCGGGATCTCGCGCAAGGCCTTGTCGATCACTTCTTCAGGGAAGTGCAGAATCCGTTCAATCCACGGCTCAAAACTTGCATAGCCCTGCACCTCTTTGTAAATGTCCGTGCGCAAATAAAGCCCGCTCAATGGCGAATCGTTGAATGACCAATGTGGCCCGTCGAAAATGTAGCCGTGGTCAATCATTTGCGCCAGAAAGCCTACCCGAGCCACAGGTTCACCAGGCGTGGGATACCAGTGCTCAATACGGGCCCGAAAGAAAATCGACTGCCGGGAATCGGAATTGGCGGTCCACTTATCGAAAGCCAGCGCGCCCAAAAACTGCTGCCGGTTTACTACCTTTGCCAACAATACGTCAGGCAGAAAATCGTAGACAGCCTGTTTGGACGGATCGCCTGGGAAGGCGGAACCAAAGTGCCAACCCACTTCCACGGGCTTGCGGGTTGAACCCATTTGAAAATGAACTTCCGGATACTGCTTCAGGAAATCGTCGCTGATATCGATCAGCGCCACTTCGGGTTGCGCAATGTCCAGGTATTTTAACAGTGCTGCAGCAATCCACTCATTTACTAATATTCGCCGGCTCTGTGGATTATTCGTAAATTTGACGATATACCACTTACCATCCGCTGCTTCGAGCAGATGAGCCTGGGCACCACCGCGCATTTTTCTTAAAAACCGGCGCGCTGATACGGGCATACGGATGGCGTCCATGGTTTAATGATGTTCGTTAGTTTTATCATATTAGTAGAGGATCTATTTGAATGGCAGAGGAAACCAAACCATCTACAGCCGCCGACGGCGGGGAACAAAAATCGAAGTCGTCGAGTGACGAAATTGCTCTGGAGTTAATGAAGTTCATTGCCGTCACTACAGGCTATGGAAAAGGGCCAACGGCCGCCGGTTTTGGTAAGACCGGCAGCAAAAGTTCAGAAGAGTATGCTGATGCGCTGCTTGAACTGTTCGACCGGTGCCGGACTGCGGTTGCGAAACCCGTAAAGTAACAGGCACGATTGCACTAATAGAAACGGCTGGCTGACCCTGATAAGAGTCCGCCAGCCGTTTCCTACTCTCAAGCGAACTACTTCTTTTTTGCAGGTGCTTTCTTTGCAGGAGGTGCGGCTGCTTTCTTTGCAGCTACCTTTGCAGGTGCCTTCTTTGCGGGAGGTGCGGCTGCTTTCTTTGCAGCTACCTTTGCGGGTGCCTTTACAGCTACTTTGGCCGGAGCCTTAGCAGGAGCCTTTGCCGGAGCCTTGGCTGGTGCCTTGGCGGGTGCCTTTACGGCGACTTTCTTTGCTGCTTTTTTCGTTGCTTGTTTCATTGCTTTTAAACTTAATTTCCTTTCAGTCTTTTTGGGTGCCGTTCTCTTTGCGGCGGTTTTTGCAGCCCCTTTCGCTTGATTCTTAGATACCACCGTTGCAGTGGGTCTAAACGAAGTGGGCTTGCTGGTAACTTTTTTCGCCGCAACTGTTTTGGCCGAAGCCTTCTTTGCTGGCGATTTCGCTACCGGTTGATTAGCAGCTTTCTTGCTGGCTGCTTTCTGTGCTGATTTCCTTGGCTTCCCAACTCGCACTCGAGTGGGCGCCACCACCACTGCGGTACCTGCTTCGGGCTTACGTACCAAGCTCGGAACCGGTGAAGGTTCTTTGCTCGTTCCAGGCTCGATGACAGTCACCACATCCACATAGCTCACCACTGTTCTGGTGACTACGATCTTTACGGAGTCAACATCTTCGTCTTCGTCGATGTTGTATTCTCCAAGCTCTGATTCGACGTCTACATGTTCGCTGTCCAAGACGAAATCATCCATTTCATCATCATTGAACGCTATGCAGCGTACTCCAAAATCGGTCATTGATCCGTCCTGTCGGTTGCACCGGCTTCGGATACGCGGCAGCAATACTCCGCCAGCAGTTTTCCAAAACCTTTAAATTCAGAAGCGATACTATTTTGCCTCGAAAAGAACAGTGCGACCTTCCCCTAAGCCTGCCGTTTGGGCGTTGGCTTCTTATTTGTTGTGGCTGCAGAAGCGCGCTTTGCAACCGGTGACTGCTTCTGCGTTGCCTTCGCCGTGCTGCTTGTCCGTGGCTTGGAACTGGCAACTGCTGGCTTCTTCGCAGTTGTCACACCCGGCTTGGCAATCGTACGCGATTTGGTGGCAATAGTGCGGCCCCGTACCGCACGTGTAATAGCCGGCTTGGGACGTTCAACAACCATCGCAGCCGGAATCACAATGAAATCCCCTGGTTCCACACTGGCGATAATCTGCCGGTTGGCCGTTTCCAATACTGGAACGGTGGAATGGTACTGTTTGGCAATAGCAGCCAACGTGTCGCCGAGTTCAGCGCGATGCAAGCGCCAGGCATTTCGCTTTTCTTGTGGAATGTTTTTCAACGCGGCTGCCAACTGCGCAAGCTTACCTTTCGGAATGTGCAGATTGTATCCTGCCGGTGCGAGGTTGCCCATCAGCGCCGGGTTCAATTCTTTGATTTCCAGCTGCGATTGGCCGGTGGCATCTGCCACTAACGCCAAACTGGTCAGCGAACGCAGTTCGATTGAATCATATTCCAGCGCCGCATCGGGTTCAATGTTTACCAAGCCGTAATCTGCAGGATTCTTCGCCATGATTGTCATTGCTAAAATAATCGGCACATAGTTCGATGTTTCCATCGGCAATACTCCACGGCTGCGAAGTTCCCAAACATCAGCGTAGCCAGTGCGCAAAATCGCGCGATTCACATTGCCCGGTCCGCAGTTATAGGCCGCAATCGCCAAATACCAATCCCCAAACTCGTTATAAAGATCGCGCAAATGGCGGGCGGCTGCACGCGTTGCCATTTCCGGATCCAGACGCTCATCAGTATAAGCCGTCTGCTTCAAGCCATATTCATTACCACGAAACTTCACAAACTGCCACATTCCCGCCGCTGCCATATAGCTCACTGCACGGGGAAGGAAACCAGATTCTGCTTGCGCGAGATAGATCAGTTCCTGTGGAACGCCTTCTTCATCCAGAATTCGCGAAATCATCGGTTTGTAACGGCCCATGCGCTTCAACCCGGCTACCAAAGTGCGATGCCCACGGTCAGTCGAGAAATAATTGATAAAGCTTAAAACCGCATCGGAAAGTTCAAGCGGCAATTGGCTTGACGTGGCGCTTAATTCACCCTGTACCCGGTTCTTAATTCGCGGGTCCATTGGAAAGGTTAACGTCCGAATCTCATCGATCGGGGCCTTATCGAATTGTGGATCTTTTTGCGCATCGTCGTTCATGCCGCCAACATCATATCTATAGATGGCTTGAACAAGGTCCTCGAAGCGCTGTTCGAAAGAAGGTTGGTTGGTCGGCTCATCCTTCGCATTGAGAACCATATCCAATGCCTGGTCGAACTGCTTGCGAGCGCCTTCCAAATCTCCGGCGATGTGCAGCCTCTTACCTTCTTTGAACCGGTCCTCAGCACGCCTTAATCGTGTGTCAGCTCCAGTGGGTCGGGGTGGGAATTGGGGTCCGGCAAGGTTCGGTGCCGAATTTGAATACACTACCGGCGCAATGGCAGGAGGCGTATCGAAACCGTCAGGCGCTGGCTTCTCTTCACCCGGGCGCGCAGCAGGCACGGGCGGCAAAAACGAAGTCCTAAATGCATTCGGGCTTGGAGCCATCGCGGCGCAGCCCGTTAGGCTCACCACTACTACTGTTAAACCGACTACAGTTAATGCGGACGAGGACAAAGCTCTCATGCAGTCTCCTGGCACGGAATTTCCAGACTACATAGCAACCGTATGATCGTACTATAAGCAGAGTAAATATTTCAACCCTGCTACAGTACTACCCGAACCGGCTGATGCAGCACAGACACCTTAGTATCTATCGGCAGCTTCCTACGATTGGGTTAGGAGGAATGCCTCAAATCGATCCCACTCTACGCCAAACGGAACATTTCTTATTTCGCAACGTAGTAATAGCATGTTCAAAACTGCTCCCATTCCGGCGATTCTGTTGCAATTGTGTTTCTGCAGCTTTGCAGCACAAAGTGAAACGCGCTCTTCAATCCGTCGTTTGGATGGAAGTAGAATCTCCACAACCGAAGCTGTTGCCTTCGCAAAAACCACCCTTAATGCCGCCCACGTCACCGGTGCACAAATCGTAATTGTGGACGGTGGCCGCATTGTATGGAGCGAAGCATTCGGCCTTCGCCGGCTCGATCCCAAACTCGAAATGAATCGCGAAACCACCCTCTGGGCCGCCTCCATTACCAAAAGTGTTTTTGCAACATATGTCATGCAGCTTGTTGAGCGGGGTGAATTTCAACTCGATGTTCCGGTGGTCAAGCAATTGCCGAAGCCGCTCCACACCTACGAGCCGTACCTGGTCACGGCAACCGAACTGGCCAAAGACCCGAACTGGCCAACCGTCACACCCCGGATGTTGTTATCTCATTCCTCTGGGCTCCACAATTTCGCGTTTTTGGAACCCGACAAAAAAATGCATTTGCGTTTTAAGCCGGGCACTCAATTTCTATATTCCGGAGAAGGTCTCAACATAGTGCAATTTTTGATCGAGCAACAGAAGCAAAAGCCACTCAACGAATTGATGCAGGAAGCACTCTTCAACCCACTTGGGATGACCCACTCTGGCATGATCTACTGTAAAGAATTCGCTGAAAATGTGTCCGACCGCCACAACGCCAAAGAAGGCTTCATATCAAAGACACAGCGCTTTCCTGCACGCGCCAGTGGATCGATGACTACAAGTGCCGAAGATCTTGGTCGCTTTGCCATCGCTCTATTAACAGACAAGATTCTTAAGCCGGCAAACAGGAAAGCAATGCTCACATCTGTGCTACCACTGCGATCCCTCCACCAATTCCCACTCGTGCCAAATGAACCGGAAGGAACAGAAGCGGCTAAAGTAGGACTCGCATATGGCGTAGGCTGGGTGCTGTTAACGCGCACACCTTTCGGCCCCGCCTTCCTCAAGCAAGGCCATGGTGACGGTGCGCAGAATTATATGATCTGTTTCGAAAAACGCAAGGCGTGCATGATCCTGCTCACCAATTCCGACAATGGCGAATTTGCCTTTCGCCCACTCATGGAAAAACTGTTTGGCAACACCGTCACGCCTTGGGAATGGGAAGGCTACACTCCTGCTTATATTGAACGGGCCCGCAAAAATCAGTAGCCCTACTTTGAGGGCTTCGGCTTTTTTGCCCCAGCCTATCAGTCTGCGTCGATGAGCCTCAGCAATCCACTCTTGAAGTGGTGCAGGCTGGGGGAAAGGTTCGATTCGATTCGAAGTCGAATTCCGATTTGAGCCGCCCATTTGCACTTTTCTTGTCCGATCCTCGGATATCCTACGGCTTTCAGTGCTGCGGAACCACCCGTGAATACGGCGTCTGCCAATGTTTCCCAAGTGCCGCAGATAGAATCCTGGAGATAGGAGTTCAGGACACTTACCTTGGCTTTTGGGAACTGACTGAGGATTGCGGCTTTGTCGCCAAGCAGCCATGCCTCCATTTCCTCGATTGCAAAGCGAAATAGAACTCGCGGCTTCGAACTGCAACGGTTCAAGACATCATGCAACTCCTGTATAAAGTGATCACTGTTCCTGGTATCAAGGTCTACCAGAACTATAACTGCGGAATTGGATCCGTGCAGGCTTTTGCCGTAACCGGCTAATAGAAGAGGGAGCCGATTTAAAAGAATTCGCTTCTTAGCATCGGTTTTGCTTTTGAGGTCCTTGGGAAGATGGCCGATTCCTTTGTAGGCGATAATCCGCCAAGTGTGCGGCCTTCCGAAATCACCAAGGATTTTAGGGAGCAAAGATTCGAGAAGCAATTTCCCAGATGCGTCCTCGACGAGAATCTCGAAGTGCATCAGGCTTGTCTCTCGTCCAAATAGTCGCTGTACCACAAGCCTCCGAGTGGCAAGCCCTGCTCCACCAAATCGCGAACTATTGGATCAGCACTGGCCTGTCGAATAGTGGAAAAGCCGTCTTTGCCTTTCTCCAGCACCCAAGTCTCATCGGGAGACAATGCATCGACAAAGTACGGCTGATGCGTAGTTACGAAGATTTGTGGCGCATTTTTTCTCCCGGTTGCATGAACTCGAAACTCAGTGGCAAGAGTCTCCAATAACTTATGGTACAGGCCATTCTCCGGTTCCTCAATACAAATAAAGGGAGCGGGATCGGGGTCCTCAAGCAACAGTAAATAGGCAAACATTTTCAACGTGCCATCAGACATTTGTTGTGCATAAAACGGGTCTTGGAATCCGTTGTTATTGAATCGAAGCAGCAGCCTGCCGTCCTGCGTCTTCATGGTGTCGATATTCTTGACTCCAGGGATCTTAAGCGCGATTCTGTTCAGTATCGACTGAAATCGGCCTTTGTGTTCGCGCTCCATAAACTGGACAACATTCCCAAGGTTGTCCCCGTGCATGTTCAAGTGCTTCTGCGGACCAGCCATTTGCAGACTACGAGCTGCATCCGGTGTGAAGTAACTTAAATACCAGCTTTCAAGAAACTTTCTGAATTTCGCAATGCGAGGATGAGCCTTTAAGGTGCCCAACGTAGCAACTCCCAATCTCCTTGGATCGGCCAATTCGACATCAACCCGGCCTGGCTCTTCACCTTCGAAACTCTCCTCTCCTGACCATGCAGAGCCTTTGCCGCTCGTCAATTGCAGGAATGACAGCGGCCTGCCTGATTTTTGCCCTTTTCGACGCTGGCGCAGTCTCTCTTCGGTAATGAACGGACGCCCGGAATGATCGCGCCCGATGCTGAGTTCGTATGTGATTGGCCGTTCACTGGTGCTTTCCCTGTAGTAAATTTCGAAATGAATTGGGCCGCTCGAACCAGATGAAATAAGCCGGTCGAATCCACCACGCTGCTTCAGATCACAGGCTTCCTCCACACCCACTGACAAACAATCTGAGAGGAATCCGAAGGCGTCAAACAAAGTACTTTTGCCGACGCCATTTTTGCCAATCACAGCCACCAATGGAGTTAAGGCCGATGCCGTCTGCTGGTTCCAAAGCTTGCCGAGAGTGATATCTTTCAGAGCGCGGTAATTCTGGACACGAAAGCCCTCAATCAAAGCCATAACTTCTTTCTCCTAAATCGGGGGGCAGGATTGCTACTACAAATTTGAACTCCGTTTACCTCGGCCCGGAAACGTGATTATAACCTGCAACTCCTATATCGTGAGAAAACGGAATTGGGTCGGATATGCTCGGCCATTGTTGGAGCTTATAATCTGCTTAAATCTGTTTCGAAAAACGCAAGGCGTGCATGATCCTGCTCACCAATTCCGACAATGGCGAATTTGCCTTCCGCCCACTTATGCAAACTGTTTGGCAACACCGTCACGCCTTGGGAATGGGAAGGCTACACGCCTGCTTTTATTGAACAGGCCCGCAAGCAGCAATAGCCCTACTTTGAGAGCTTCGGCATGCAAGTCATGAATTCACTTTTAATTTCTGAGTTGTCTTGAAACAGTTTCACGAACGCTTTCCATGCCGCATCGCCGCGATTGGGAATCCGGTCTGGGGATGGAGGATTGACGTGGTAACTCAGTACGTCCGTCGCTGAATAATCCGTCTCGCCACGCGGTATGACACGGGCCACGAAAAGCTGGTTGTCTGTTACCCCGTTGGCCCGATACCAGGCGCGCTGCGCATCTACCGCCGCCACAAAATTCTTCATGGTGCCGCCGGCCTTGATCGCCGACACTCGCACCATTGTGATGTTGCCGTCACAAGCCGGCGTCTGGGCGAAAGCCAAAGTGGCCATCAACGTCATTACAGCTATCATCAATTTCATGAAAAGTTACCTCATTGGGATTCTACACTGCTGTGTGCGCGGCATATTTAGACGTATGAAAGTTCTTTTCGTTTGGGATATGGCTCGCTAAAATCGGTGTTGCTCTATTGCTGTTTTCGCTGAGGAAGCAGCCATTCAGTCTGAGTTTGAAGGCGGCGTAGAAATGGTTCGTCCAACTTTGGTGTGCTATGACTACCCTGACGCCGCAACCAAGGAGTTACTTGCCGGAGCCCCAAAAGAATTCGCAAGTTAGATTGCAGTAAGCTAGTGCAATGGCCGAAGAACCAAGACTTGGACTTTCTCTGTCTGGTGGTGGATTTCGAGCGACACTTTATCACTTGGGTGTTGTGCGTTTCCTCGCCGACAGCGGAATGCTCCCCCAGGTTAAACGTATCGCTGCTGTTTCTGGTGGCAGTGTTCTGGCCGCACACCTTGTCCTCAACTGGGGACGATACAACGGTGGTCCGGAAACCTTCGACGCTGCCGCGAAAGAGATATTAGATTTCGTGCAGAAAGACGTCCGTGGCAGAATTATTCGCCGATGGCTTCTGGCAAGTATCACCATCCTTCCAATGCTATTGAAACGCCGCTGGCGGCTTAGTGAAATTCTCATACGTGAATATCACAAGCTGTATAGAGGGGCCACGCTCGCTGATCTCAACAGGGAAAACGAGAACAGCCCGCAGGTGTTTTTCAATTGCACAAGCCTCACAACTTGCGAGACCTGTAGTTTCGGACGATCAGGATTTATGTGGTACCCCTCTGATTCCGACACCGAAGAAGCCGTCGTCGCTCCTGGAATTCCTGTAGCGCTCGCCGTCGCCGCCTCCTCTGCTTTCCCTCCGCTGTTTCCGCCCGTTCGCATCGATATGGACACGCTGTCCTGTGATCGCGCACGCTTTCCCAATCCCTACTTCTTAACCGACGGCGGGGTCTTTGACAACCTCGGCGTAGACCGCTTTATTTGGTATCGCCGCAAGATTGTAGATCTTGATCACATCCTGATCAGCGACGCAGGGGGCGCAGTGGATTGGGACGTCGATAATCATTTTGGCCTTCCCCTGGGCCGCAATATTCGAGCCAGCGACTTACTGATGCAGCGTGTCAGTGCAATGACTTATGAATCGTTGAAAGCGGCTGGAGCCCCGGTGGTTGGTATTCCACTGAATCATCCAGTCCTGCGGCCCCACGACAAGTTTTTACTTGAACCGGAAGTGCAGCGACGATTGCAAAGCATTCGCACCGATCTGGATAAGTTTTCCTTACCCGCAATCAACGCACTTGTCCGCCACGGATTTTCTATCGCATCCGACAAATTAGTGGCTGCCGGATTGACACCTCCAAATACGTTGACGCCATGGACTCCGCTGCCCCGCAAGAATCTTCCAGTAGCCACCGTCAGCGAAATCAAAGCCGAAAGCAAACGGAAATGGCGGGCATTTTCCGCTACTGATCCCATCAGTTGGGTCACCGTGTTTTTTGTTTTATTCGTTGCAACCGGCGTCATTGGCACTCCGATTTACCGGCAGGCAATCGCAGAGCAAGCGTTGCACAAAGCCCAGAAACAAAACGAAGAATCAAAAACTTTTCAGAACAAACTCAACGATGTTGCACTGGAATATTTTAAGCAGCGCCAACGTCCGCTGCGGCCGGGCCTCAGTATTTCAATCGAAAATGTTGCCACTGCTGGATCCATTTGTTGCTTCGTCAGACAGCACAATGAAAAGTCGATCCTTCTTTTGACAGCAGATTATTTGTCACAGGAAAGCAATGGGCAACGTAGCTTTTTCATCCAACCCGGTCTCTTCGACAATGGTGATCCAGCTACGGACGCCATTGGACGGGTATTTCCTGAATCCGCAATTTCCATCTCTTTGATAAAACTCAATGCAGACATAGACGCTACCAACCAGATCACTGGCATTGGCATGATCAAAGGTGTCGTAGCCCCCCCTGCGCTTGGCGAAAGCGTTCAAATAGTGGGGCGAACCAGCGGCATCAAGCGGGCAACGGTTACTGCTCTGAATGTAGATATCCCGATTGGCGAAAGCAAACTCCGTGGAGGCGTGCAACTCTCATCGGAGAGTGGCAAGCCCACGCAGGGCGGTGATGGTGGCGCAGCCGTTCTAACAGCCGATGGGCACTTGTTCGCCATTCACTATGCCGGTTCGGGAGATAACTCAATCGTCGTCCCGCTAAAGCCCATATTCGACAAACTAGGCTTGGTCCTTCTCGATCATTAATTACCGCGGCGTCACCCGTGGCCAAGCCGTCTCCACACCCTGCACCTTAATACTCGCCTGAAACGCCGCCAGCTTCTTCTTGTCACTTCGGAACAGCTTCGGCGACGTCCGTGCCTTCACCGCCTCTGCCGCCAAACAGCCCGCCGACTCCCCAATATTCCACTCCACCGGATGCAGCCGGTAGCAGCCGTTAGTAATATGCGTCACCCCAATATTCTTCGACGCCGCAATCAAATTCTCCACCCGCTTCGGCAGCAATGCGCCCATCGGAATCTGAAAGGGCAGTGAACTAACGTCGATGTAATTGTCTCCACCGGAACTCGGATGCAGGTCGATCCGGTAACTGCCCACACCCACCGAATCTGCAAACTGCTCCGCCGTCACATCGTCAATCTTTTTCCCCGTAGCTTTCATCCGCGCATCGGTTCCCACATGCTGCTCAACCACCGTAAATTCCGCCAATATCCGCCGCGATTCCCGAATGTACGGATACTTCGCCAACCCATCTTCGGTACCCGTTTGATCACACCGCAATCGCAATCCCGGCCACCCCTGCTTGCCGTCCGCACGTGGTGCCTCAGTCTGCATCCAATAGAGCAACGATAAACTCAGTTGCTTCGACCGGTTCCAGTGACGCTCCTGCTCCTCTGCGCTCACCTCGTGCAAGTTGCCTAACCAGTAGTCGTTCTGTGGCCAATTCACCAGCGAAATGTCACTTTGATAGCTCCCAGGCGAATGAAAACCAGCCGCCGCAATCCGCCTGTACAACCACAAATTCAAAACATCCGGCGTAGCCGGTGCATTGGGCCGTGGATCAAAACCCACAGTCCGCGTTGCCAATGTAATCGGGTGACTATAAGACCAACTGAACAGTTTCCCAGGCCACGCAGGTTTCATCGCCGGCACGTAATTGCGCCAGGCCGCATACTCATCGGGCTTCGGAATCGTGTTGTCTTTGCCCTCTTGATAATCAATCGCAAAGCACGCCGTAAACGCCTGGATATTTGCCGGCTGCGCCACATCGGGTGCATGCAATTCTCCGGTCTGTTTGTTAGATTCAAAACCCGTCACATATTCCGTTTTCGTCAGCGGCAACAAATCGCCCTGCTCTGTAGCATCAATAAACACAGGTGCTTCAATCACTCGCTCAGCCCCGGTGCGCATGCTCTTCATCGCGACAGACTTTACCTTGTCACCAACCACCAACGCGCTCACCGGCTTATGCTCCAGCAGCACAACCAACTGCCCGCCTCCAATCCATGGTGATAACATCTCTTCCAATACAGCCAGTGAAACGCGTGGTTCATGCGTCAGCCTGGATACCGATCCACCGCCCGGATTGAAAAAGTCATTGCCGCGAATTTCCGGCGTCAAAGAAAAATGATCGCGATAATATTGCCGTACATTGTTCCGGTATTTCCGGTACAGTTGCGTCCCACCAAACTGCTCAACCCAAGGATGCTCATCAGGCGGCACCGCTTGCGAAGTCAATTGTCCACCCACCCAATCCGTTTCCTCAGTCATGATCACTCGCATGCCATTGCGCAGCGCTCCCAGGGCAGCGGCGCATCCACCAACGCCCCCACCGATAATGGCGACGTCAGCACTTAACGATCGAGCCTGGGCGAATGCCGAAGGCAATAGAAGCATGCTGCCAGCTGACTGGCGAAGAAATGTGCGGCGATTGAACATAAACTTGTATCCTAACCTACGTGGGCATACTCACTGTAACGGGTGAATCGGGCTGCCGTCACCAGGAAGTTGCGCGGCTTGTTGCGCAACGCTTGCACTTCGAACTCATTTCGGAGTCAACCATCCGCCGCGTGATCACTGAGCAGTTCCATTCCGAAAACGCGATTCCCGACAAGGCCTGGGCGCCGGTTGCTACCGGTATACTCGCCCGCCTTGCCCGTGCCCATCATCTGGTTACCGATTTCGCCGGTGCTGAATTCCTGTTCGCCAATTTTCCCAACGTCGTCCGCGTTCACTTTGTGGCACCGGAAACACAGCGCATCGGGGCCCTCATGATCGATCATCGTCTGGATCGCAATGCTGCCCGAATCCTCGCCCGTCAACTTGATTCGCAACGCCGCGCCGGCACGCTCAGCCGCTTCGGACGAACAGCCGCCAAACATACTACCTATGACCTGACCCTTAACGGATCAACTGTCGATGTTGAAACAGCAGCCAAGGCAATCGAAGTAGTTTGCCATTCCCGCGGCCTCGCCGAGCAAGGTCTGCTATCGTCCAGCGCCGAAGCTCAGATTGAATTTCAAGTCCGTCTGCAACTAGCCAAATTTGGCATTCACCCGCCCGGCAAAGTCTCACTCAAAGTTGCCGCCTTCGTCCATCCCAGCGAACAGATCTTTGCCAACCTGCTTGATTTTTACGGCATCGGCTGGGAGTATGAACCCAAAAGCTTCCCCATCAGTTGGGATAAAGACGGCAAGGCGCTTGAATCGTTCACTCCCGATTTCTATCTCCCCGAATTTGATTTGTACCTCGAACTCACCACCATGAAGCAGTCACTGGTTACAAAAAAGAATCGCAAAGTGAAACTGCTGCGCAGCATCTACCCGCACCTCAACATTCAAGTGTTCTATCAAAAAGATATTCAAAATCTGATCTTCAAACATGGCATCGCCGGAAGAGAGATGCGCTCATGACCAATGAAATCTCCGGTTTCGACCGCATCCTGTTTACCGAAGAACAAGTGCGCAGCCGCATTCGCGAAGTGGGCGCTGAAATCAGCGAGCGCTATCAAGGCAAAGATTTGAAACTGATCTGCGTGCTAAAAGGGGCCGTGTTTTTCCTGACAGCACTAGCCCAAGCCATCACCATTCCCGTGAAGATAGACTTCCTTGCAATCTCCAGTTTCACCAGTCCCACCAGTCTGCCCGGCCGCGTAAGAATCGCCAAGGATCTGGATTACCCAATCGAAGGCGAAGAAGTGCTGCTGATTGAAGACATCGTAGACACCGGCTTCACTTCGCGCTTCCTGCTCCAAACCCTCGCAGGCCGTGAGCCAAACACGCTGGGCATCTGCACTCTGCTCGATCGCACCGAACGCCGCATCGTCCAGGTACCCGTGGAATTTCGCTGC
>JBBRJC010000039.1:0-13233 GCA_038220135.1 Bryobacterales bacterium
CGTATTGTTGGGGCCAAGAAAAAGGCTGCGGCCACCAGCTGCAATAATCTCAGGCAACGTCATTGTGCTTAGCGGAAGCGTGGTTTCCAGATTCGGACGGATTGCATTTCCCACCAAGCCATCGATACCACTGAGGCGGAAGCCGGGGTCGGAACCAAGCAGCGGGGAGAACGGAGGGCCGGCCTGGAAAGTAAGGCCACCAGATGCCTGCCAACCACCCAAAATATGACCGATGGCACCTTTCTGATCGCGGAACCAAGGTAACTCATAAAGCGAGTTCATAGAGAAGCGATGGGGGCGATCATAGGTGGAACGGCCCCGGTCATTTCTGCGATTGAAAGAATCCTGCGCAACTGCAACTTCACCGGCAACGGAGGGATTGAAAACTTCCGAAGCATCGTCGATGAAAGCGCTCCAGGTATAGTGCGCACCCAAGGTGAGGTTACCCGAGAAGCGCCGCTCCAGGCTGTTTTGCCAGGAATGATAGATCGAAGAAGAAGAGTTGGCACGTTGGCGAATTACGCCTTTGGTGGGATCAACACGAATCGTACCGTTAGCGTTGTTGCCGGGAACTGTAGGATTGCCGTCGAGTGAAGAGAACAGGCCTGTGCCTTTTGTCGCAACCCAGCCTGTGGTGAGAGACCAATTCCTGATCACTTCCCGTTGGATGTTGAAAGAGAATTGTTCAACTACCGGGGAGCGGAAACTGCCGTCCACAATCGTCCTTGTGACCAATAACGGATTTGTGACAGCCGGGGGTTTCACACCGCCGAATGCGATTCCGGAAATCGTCCCGAAACTGTTGGGGCTTTTCGCCGGAAGATTCGTCACCTGCGTGAACGGGAACGCGCTGAAGATGTTCAGGTACACGTTGTTATAAATGATGTCGTAGGTGCGTGAATAGCCACCGCGAACTACTAGCTTGCCGTCGCCAGTCAAGTGGTGGAGGAAACCGGAAGCTGTGGGGCGCCAGTTGAAGCCTAGCCGTGGTGCCCAATTGTTTTTGTCGCGCTTGGGCTGCGGGGTGAAGCGATAGCGTTCGTCGTTATTGTTGTTGGCAACTACCTTGTTGTTGATGCCAGTAAGGAACGTGACCGGATTGCCAGGCGTTTCGTAGCGCAAACCGTAGGTGATGCCAAAGTTCGACTTGATGCGCCATTCATCTTGAACAAAGAAGAAGTAATCGTAATAGGAATACGATTGGAATTTAGGAACACCTGGAAGGAAGCTGTTGATTGAGGCTGTCTGGGCGACGTCGTCTACCAGATCCTGCAGGTTGTTAAACACCAGACGGCCACGAATTGTAGGATTGAAATCCTGGTTCTGATTTTGACGGCGGAAATCGATGCCCGCTTTCATCGTGTGGGAACCTTTGATATAGGTGGTGTTGTTCACTAATTGGTAATTGGTCAGTGCCTGCGACTGCGGCAGGTTTACCGCCAAGCCGATCGCTGTACGCGAAGCGGCATCGTTGAATCCGGCCAGCCCGAACTCGGGAATTTCAATGGAAGGAATCGTGATCGCACTCGCATCGGCGGCAGCGGTGACGGAGGTGATGCGCTGGAAGCCCAAACGCAGTTCGTTAATCACATTCGGCTTCAACGAACTGGTCACGCCAATCGAGGCAGCATTTCGCTTTGCGGGAGTGGATGCAGTAAGACCCGGAGGAACAGTCTGGCCGGATACTGACGTGCGCGTATCGTTCATATAGCGCATCATCATGGAGTGTTTGTCGTTGAAGCGATGGTCGCCGCGAGCGCTCCACTGCCAGGCATCAAACGTGTTTGAAGCAGCACCACCTAACGTTCCCAGTGGCACCGTGTAGGATTGGCCAGCGCGAGTGAAGCGGCTGACAGCCCCTGTGGCAGATTGTGCTGCAGGCAGAAAATCAAGCAGTGCCTTCACTTGCGGCAGCGTGCCTACCGCTGATTTAATGATGTCTTTGCCCGCTTGCGTGGGCGCGCCGCCAATTGCGGTTCCGCTGGCAAAGCGGTGATCGGTCCAACGAAGACCTGAAACAAAGAAGAAGGTTTTGTCTTTCACGATAGGCCCACCGAGCGTTGCGCCAACTTGATTCTGCACTCGCCAGGGAGCTTTGGTGAATGTACGTTTGTCCAGATTGCTGCGCGAATTCAGAGCATTGCCGTTGTAGGACCAGTAACCAGAACCGTGTAGCGCATTAGTTCCGTTCTTGGTAACGATGCTAACCACCGAACCTGCGGAACGGCCATATTCGGGAAGAAACTGATTAGTGATCAATCGGAATTCAGCGACCGTATCCGGGTTATTGATTTCCTGCACCAAGCCGGTGACAGAAGGGTTGTTGGAATCCTGACCGTCAATCATGAAATTGTTAGATCGGGTGCGCATTCCGTTAACTGAAAACGATACACCACCGGAGGCAAATGAGCTGTTACCACTCGATAGCTGACTGACACCTGCAACTTGCAAAGCAAGACCGAGAATGTTGCGATTGGCGGCCAGAGGCAACTCAGTGATGCGCTTGGATTCAAAGTTGACGCCCACTTCAGCGTTGGTTGTGTTGAGAAGAGCGGCAGTACTGGTCACTTCAATTGTTTCGGCGATTGACGAAACTTTCAACGATACTTCCAAGCTGGGACGTTCATTGAGAAGGAGCGTGATTGGGCCCTGAATCGTTTTGGCAAAACCGGACGATTCAACGATCACCTGATATGTGCCGGGTTGCAATTGCAAGGCGCGGAAACGGCCTTCGGAGTCTGATTGCAGCTCTCGCGCGATGTTTGTACCGGTGTTCTTAACGGTAACTTTCGCGCCAGCTACAACGGAGCCAGTTGCATCTTTAACGATGCCCAGAATTTCTGAGGTTACTGATTGTGCGATGCCGAAGATTGTAAGGCATAACAGAAGAAAGAACGTGGAAATGCATTTTTTCATATGACCCACCCTTGCGAATCTGAATTAGGGTTCAGCCCCTAGAACAAAGACTCAGAAACGGGGGAGCCTTTTTACTACTTGTGCTCATCGTAACACTTTGTTAATAAAGGAATGACGAAAATTTACAACTTAGGACGTCTCAGCGGAGGACTACAGTTGAGCGATTCTCGCCGCAGCAGCTTTACCCATACGGATACAATCGGGGATGCCGATCCCTTCGTAAGCGTTACCGGCCAATGCAAGGCCGGGCTCATTCTTGATTGATTCCATAATCTGAGCCACGCGCGCTTTGTGGCCGATCGTGTACTGGGCCATGGCCCGGGACCAGCGGGAAATGGTGAAAGCTATAGGCTTAACGTCAATCCCAAGCCATGTGCGGAGTTCACCGCTGATGTCTGCGATCAACGCTTCGTCAGCAACATCAATGCCCGACCCTCCAACGAAACAGCGCAACAGCACCTTGTCATCAGGGACGCGGTGTGAGAATTTTGTTCCGACGAAAGTGCAGGCCGCCATGCGCCGGCGCTCTTTGGCAGGCACAAGAAATCCGAAGCCGTTTGGGAGAGCGGGCAACTTTGCCCGGTCATAAATCATGCCGACCGTTACTGAAGAATTGTAGTCGATGGCAGCGAGGCCGGCAGCAGCAGACGGATTGAGATTTTCCAGCAGTTCGCCAGCCTGCCAGGCGGGCGTACAGACGATCACACTTTCCGCCCGGCATTCGCCGGAACCAGTAAGAAGCAAGAAGCCATCTTTATCGCGAACAATGGTGGCCACCGATTCATGACGAACTTCCACTTTTCCGGCGATAGCTGCTTCAATCGCTTCCGTCAACTGGATGAGGCCACCTTTGAGGGTTCGGAATAAAGTAGTTGGACCAGTGCTAGGAGAAGGCGCGATAACGGTTGCCGCGCGACGGGCCAAGACGCCCTTGGTTAAACTGCCATACTTCTTTTCCAGAACGACAAACTGTTCAAGTACGGCATCAGCGCTTAGCAATTCCGGGTCGCCGCCATACACACCTGAAAGCAAGGGCTCCGCCAAATAATCGACAGCCTCCTGTCCATAGTGGTCGCGAATCATCGCGGCAACTGACCGCTCCGGTTGGAGAGAAGGCTTTCGGAAAATCTCAAGCCCCATTCGGATTTTGGTACCCCATCCGATGAGCGGCGACATAACCATCGGCCAAATTTTTGTCGGCACCATCATCATGAGACCATCCGGCATGGGCACAAGTTTGCCGTTGCGGACAATGTAGGTGACACGGAGATGATCGTTGGAACCGATCACTTCACCGGCCAAGCCTAATTCTGTGATTAATTCGAGGGCCGCAGGCTTTGCAGCAAGAAAACTATCCGGACCGCCTTCGATCAGGCAGCCTTCTATGTGGCTAGTGGCGATAACGCCACCGAGCCTCTTGTTTTTTTCAAATAAAGTGGCCGGAACTCCGGCCTTGGAGAGGTAGTAGGCGGCACTCAGTCCTGAGATGCCGCCCCCGATTATGGCTACTTTAGTGGTCAGGGTTTATATTCGCGAACGAAATCTACCACCGCTCGCACGTGGTCCACGGGAGTCTCGGGCAGAATGCCGTGACCCAGGTTGAAGATATGGCCCGGGCGTGTGCCCGCGCGTTTCAATAGTTCATGAACGCGTGCCTTCAATTCCGGCAGTGGAGCAAACAAAGCCGCCGGATCCAGATTACCCTGCACTGCTGAGCGGTAGCTGATATCGAGCCAGGCCTGATCGATGTTGACACGCCAGTCCACGCCCATCACATCGCCACCTGCGGCGTGCAGTTCCTTAAAGAAACCCGACGCGCCGGTACCGAAGTGGATTACGGGAACACCAGTCGAACGGATACGCTCGATCAATGCACGGGAATAGGGCGCAACGTAGCGAACGTAATCGTCCGGTCCGAGTGCACCTACCCAGCTATCAAATACCTGGATCGCGCGAGCGCCACTGGCAACCTGCATGATGGCAAAAGGACCAAGAACGTCGACAATCTTGCCCATCAACCGGCGCCACAACGTTTCGTCGCGATACATCAACTGCTTGGTCTTGAGAAAGGTCTTCGAGGGACCGCCTTCAATCATGTAGCTGGCAAGCGTAAATGGCGCGCCTACAAATCCAATGATTGGAACCTTGCCTGCAAGAGCTTGCGCGACCATTTTAATGGACTCGCCTACATAGCCGAGGTCATCGGTATTTGAAATGGAGAGCGAATCGACGTCGGTTGATGTCCGAATCGGGTTATCGATATGCGGGCCTTCACCGGCGCGGAATTCCAGCTTCAAACCCATCGGTTCTACTGGCAATAAAAGGTCTGCAAAAATAATGGCTGCATCAACGTCAAGCACCTCAATCGGTTGCAAGGTGACTTCGGCGGCCAAGTCAGGACGTTTGCAGATGTCCAAAATCGAATTCTTCGCACGAATATCGCGGTACTGCTTCATATACCGCCCAGCCTGCCGCATAAACCACACTGGCCGCACATCGGTCGGCCGACGGCGGCAAGCGTCCAGAAAGCGGCTGCTCATTGGAGCCACGCGCATACAGCTTCTCCTCGGTCTTCACATAGGAAAACCCTAAAATCCTTCGGTTTATGGTCCGCCGTCCAACGACGGCCAAGAATGTAAAATGGCTTCGCCCAAACTTCACTGTCAAGACATGTGGGCGAAACAACGGAAACAGAAAACATCCCCTCAGCGGGGAACCCTGTGCGAGGGTCCATAATGTGGCTATACAGCCGTTGGCCGACGACGAAAAACTTTTCGTAGTTGCCTGACGTTGACATCGATTGATCCTTCAGCCGTACTTCTGCAACAGTTTTGGTTGAATCTTTCGGATGACGGATCGTGACTTTCCACCCACTCGGTTCGCCCGGAGGCGTGCCGATAGCGAAGATGCTGGAGCCACCTGCGGTAATGAGCGCGGAATTGATGCCTTCTTGCTTCAAAATCTCCACCATGCGATCAACGGCATAGCCTTTGCCAATACCACCGGGATCCATTTCTACACCTGGTTTCGCGAATCTCACCGTCCGCTGCGTGGCGTCAAGCAGAATATTGCGATAACCAATTCTGTCCAAAATCGAGCGTACTTCAGATCGGTGCGGAAGCCGTCCAGAACCTTTGTAAAAGCCCCAGACTCGCATTAACGGACCGACAGTAATGTCGAATGTTCCTTCACTTTTGCGGCTGTAGTCTACTGCGGAGGACAGAAGTTGAAAAAACTCCGGACTCACTTTGACTGCCTGCTCAGCCGCTAAGCGATTTACCCTGCTCCACTCGCTTTCAGCGCGGTAGTTTGAAAGCATCTGGTCAAGGCGTTTGGCCTCATCAAGGGTTGCCTCTACTGCTGCCTGCAGCTTGTCCTTTTGAGGATTATAGGCCGCAACCGTAAAGGTGGTTCCCATCGCATCCACACTAGATTCATAGCGATACGGTTCATTCGCTGCTGCCAGTGTTGGAGCTAACAACAAAGTTAGCACAATGTGTTTCCAGGAACTGAAAAATTTTGGCGAGGATATCACAGGATAGAATTAAGCTTGCGGTTCGGCGTCGCGCGGGCGGCCCTTCTTGATTCGTTTGAGCAGACTTTCCACCTTGGTGGCAGGCACCTCTTTGTCAGATTCAAAGGTGAGCTCGGGTGTATTGCGAAAATCCAGACGATTGGCTAACTGCTTACGCAAGAATGCTTTAGCACCGGTTAACGCATCAATGGCCCCTGCTTCAGCGCCGACGTCTGCAATGTTGATGCGAACAACCGCCTTCTTACGATCAGGCGTGACTAATACTTCTGTCACCGTCACACTGTCGACCCGAGGATCGGCCAATTCATAACTGATTAATTCGCCAAGCTCTTCCCGAAGTGCTTCGGCTACGCGGTGGAATTTAATGTCATCCATAGGAGGCCGTAAGCCCAGGATAGCATCGAGAAGCCCCGAAACCGTATCAAAATTAGTGAGTAGCTGCGCGTTCTGCGTGCATCTTTCCTAAATAAGTAACAATATTGCGCGCTTTGGGCGATACTTGTGCGTCAAGTTCGGTGTCGGTTAAATGGTCGAGAAACACCTGTTTACCGAAATCTATGCGTAATGCCAAGGGTTGCCGCACACCGTCAAGAGAATAATGGACCATCGCCAGCGGGAGGCGGGGTTCTATGAACGTGACGACTTCGGAAAAGGTAACCCGTTCATTTTCTGATAGATAAAGAGGCAGACTAAAGGTTTTCGTTTTGTAACTCGCCAATGGGCTGACAGATGGACTACTCATGATTTCCTAACTCCTTCTAACAAATACAGATACGCCTGTGAACCTGGGCTTTTGCCACGGCACCAATGGCCAGGACTTCAGCATCCCTCAACGACAGGACCATGCACTCCAGTTCAATTCCCAATAACGGCGGACGCAGGGTTCCCTGCCCCGGAGGCGCATAACGAACAGGTTGACTCAGATCATAGTGATGATCCACTGGATCTGTAATTCCCAGCAAAAAAGACGCGTCGCCATCATGCTGATACGGGCGGGAATCGTAAGGAGAGCCCAAACCATTTGCCACCTCGGTTAGAGGATCAAGCAACCGCGTTCCAAGGCCATCCAGTTCGTCGATTTCAATTTCATAAACATATGCCGGATTCGCCGGGGTTGGCGGAGCACAACCGGCCAACGCATAACCAAATGCAATTCCATAGGACTTGGTGAGCGAGACATACGGACTTACCGTAGTTCCTCGCACAATATGCTGCATTAATCGGCTTACAGTGCATCCTGCACCTGGGTAGTGCGAGGTAAAACCGGTCAATCGAGCGTCGTTTTTGTGCTAGTAAGTTCCCAAAGCAGCCCCACGATAGAATATCGGCATATATGGTATGTGTCTTTAGGGAAAATCTATTCTCATAATAAATTTCTTATCGGCCTGAACTGCCAAACCCTCCGGTGCCGCGAGTCGAGTCACCCAGATCACCTTCAAACCATTCCACAGCCTCGTATTTGGCGATTACCATTTGCGCGATGCGATCACCGGCATGAACGGTGTAGGGAGCCTTTCCCAAATTAAGCAAGATCACTTTAATTTCCCCACGATACCCAGGATCGATCGTGGCGGGAGCGTTGGCCAAAGTGATGGCGTGCTTATAAGCCAGGCCACTGCGCGGACGCAACTGGCATTCATAGCCGGGCGGAACCTCAATCGACAACCCTGAGGGGACCAGCGCCGGAACATTGGGTTCTAGCGTTACTTCTGCCGTGGAACAAATGTCCATTCCCGCGTCTTCGAGGGGGCCGTGGGCATATTGAGGCAGAACGGCGTCTGCGGTTAGTCGTTTGATGAGGATTTTCATAGGAGAGATGTGCGAATCTGTTAAGTTACCATGCCAGAGACTAAAAGGCGCGTTGTTACGGTTTCTCCGATGCCTCCAGAGAAGAGCGCCTACGCCCTCGCTCGCTATAGCCGGAGCCCAGATTCGATCCTTGAATCGGTTGAATGGGTGCGCACACACGACTCGGCGAAATTCCTGGACAGCTTCTATTTTCAATACGGCCACGCATCCATCGCCGATTTGGGGCATCTTGTGATCTGCTTCGAGGGTGTTTCAGAACTGGCGGCAACAGAACTGGAAGACGAGCAGCTATGGGATGGCCAGGCGAAATCGTCGCGCTATCAGGATTTTGGGTCTTCAGGATTTATCGTACCTCCAGATTTGGATGCCGTTGATTCAGCAAAGTATTTGGCAGCCGGGCAATCGCTACTGGAAGCCTACAAGCATGTTCATGCCAAGTCATTCGATTATCTTTGTGAAAAACTGCCTCGCCCGGAGGAGATGAAACTGGAAGTATACAAGCGCAACATAACCGCTCGTGCATTCGATATTGCCCGTTATTTTCTATTTTGGGGAATTCCCACCAATGTCGGCCAAGTAACCAGTATCCGGACTCTGGAACGGCAGATCCGCCGGCTGAAGGCGTCCGAATTTGCTGAAGTTCGAGATCTTGGATGCGAATTGGCCACAGCATGCGCGTCCGAACCCGGCTGTCTGTGGGACAAGGATGGCACGCGTGAACCGCTGGCACCCACTTTGGCAAAATACGTAGATCCTGATTCCTACCTGGCTGAATCCCGCGTGGCACTGAAACAATGGGCCGCGCAAAACCTTTCCGGAAGAGCAGGAATAGAATTCGATGAGGTAGATCTGTTGCAGCCAACCGATATACCAGCAGATATTGTTGCCACGCTGCTCTATTCCGTGACTGACCGCCCTTTCCGCGAACTCTATGAATGGGCACGGAGTGCAGGTTCGGCGGTAAGGAAAGAAGTAATCGACATCGCAGTGCAATCCCGCGGTCGAGACGAATTACTCCGCGCATTCCGAGGTGGACTGTACTGTTATGACATCGTAATGGATGTTGGCGCATATCGGGATTTCCACCGCCATCGCCGGTGTCAGCAATTCCGGCAGGACTATTCAGGTAACCTTGGATTCTCCACCCCGGACGCAATCGCTGAAGCCGGATTGAGCGAGTTCTATAATTCTGCAATGGAAAAAGCATGGGCCGAGATGAGAAGCCTGCCGCAACCGGCAGCTCAATATCTGCTCCCATTTGCAGGACGCTCGCGGTTTCTATTCAAAATGGATTTCGCTGAAGCCGAATACATTGCCCGCCTCCGTAGTGGTGTTAAAGGTCATTTCAGTTACCGCGAAATAGCCTGGAAAATGAAGGAGCGAATGGAACAGTTGGAGCCAGAGCTTGGACGCTTGATTAAAGCGACACCACCAACTGTCGAAGATCCGCTACAGCGCTAGATTGGATCAGGAAGCCACGGCCTCCAAGCTCTTCCTTTTCGCAGCAAGCGTTGTCCGCTTCAATCCAAGCATGTCTGCTGCTTGCTTAATATTTCCATGGGTACGGCGCATAGCTTGTTCGATCAAGGCCCGCTCCAATCGATTGACAGTGGTCTCAAAATCGAGCCCACTTTCAGGAAGCAATATCTCCTGCGCCAATGCATCCGATGCTAAATCTACCGGCATCGCGGATGCCAGCGGGAAATCTGACGATAGGAGCAGCGATCGATTTCCGCTGAGTGTGATCGCGCGATCAACAGCATTCTCTAGTTGACGAACATTTCCGGGCCAGTGGTACTGCATCAGAGCGTCGATGGTATCTGAAGCGACAAATTTCTCTTCGATCCCCTCCTGCGTGCACAGCTTGTTGATGAAGAAGTCTACCAGTTGTGGAATGTCCGACAATCGTTCCCGTAGCGGCGGAATCTCGATCGGTACAACATTCAAACGATAGAAAAGATCTTCTCTAAACTTACCCTCGGCCGCCCGCTTACCAAGATCGACGTTTGTTGCTGCAATTACTCGCACGTCGATTTTATGCACTTCAGAACTGCCCAGCCGCTGGTATTCCTTTTCCTGAATCACGCGGAGCAGTTTGGCTTGGGTTTCCATCGGCATATCACCGATTTCGTCTAAGAAGATAGTACTGTTATTCGCTTGCTCAAACCTGCCAACCCGCGCCTGCATTGCACCAGTAAACGCGCCCTTAGTGTGACCAAACAATTCTGATTCCAAAAGCGTTTCAGGGAGCGCCGTACAGTTCACCGTAACGATAGCGGAAGCGGCACGTGGGCTGGAAAGATGCACCGCTTTGGCAACCACTTCTTTCCCCGTGCCCGTTTCTCCAGTAATCAATACAGTACTGCGGCGGGAAGCAACAAGCTGAATGATTTCGGCCAACTTGTGCATAGCTGGACTTTCACCAACCAGGAAGCGGCGCCATGGCTCTTCTCTGAAAGGAGTTGGTGCGGAAAGAGTCGGCGCCACTTCTCCATAAGCAGAAGCCAATTTCCGAATAGCAGCGTTCACCCAGGACGATACTTCGTCCAGCGGAACTTGAACGGGATGTGACATGTAGTGGAATGCCCCTAACTTCACCAATTCGACAGCTTCCTGAACAGAGCCTTGAGGATTCCAAAAGATGACTAAAGCATCCCGATCCAGTGCGTGAATTGCATTGAAAATCGAGGTGGCTGAATATCCCATACCTGGCATTTCAACCACAACGATCTTGCCCCTGACGTCGGTCAGTAGGTGCAACCCTGCATCAACAGTCAGGCAAGGGTAAACCACACCGCCATCTGCTTCGCGGATGCGCCCTCTGTGCTCGTCATCTTGCGACATCCAGATAACGGGCTGCGAAATTTTTATCACTTCTGCCATTTTTTCGCCGTTCATTCGCCTCAAGCACTCCATCGTCGACACGGTGAAAAGCCTTTAGGTCAGATCTTTCCGATGGTTTAGAAGAAGGGTATACTAACAGCCATGAACACTCTACGTCCCACCTTAAACTTGCGCCGAACATTTCTTACAGGTTTTGCACTGCTAGCAGCAATGTCTTGCATGGTTGCTGTCGCTCAAACGGAAAAGGTAGCACCGAAGAAGCTCACGCCGGAAGAATTGAAGCAGATGATTGAAACCAAGCAAAAATTCTTCTTTCTTGACGTTCGCGAACCAAAGGAACTGGAAGAAGTGGGCACGATCAAAGGCTATGTAAACATCCCGCTCGGCCAGCTTGAAGCGCGCATCAATGAAATCCCTAGGAATGTTTCTATCGTCAGTGCCTGCGCTCATGCGGTTCGCGCTGCCAAGGCGGCAGTGATTCTGGAAAAGCATGGATACAAACAGATCTCGTTGTGCGCGCTGGCTGAGTACAAAGAGAAGGGTTATGAAATGATCCACCCTAAAGCGCAGTAACCTCGTCCATCACAATCTTACGATGAACGCATCCTGAAATTGTCTGCGAACCTGCCTTAACAATTCTCGCGCCGCATCGCCCGATTTTTCCCGCCCCACAATCACACGAAATTTAGCCGAGCCTGTCTCGGCTTTTTCGTTGATATGCGCTGCGGGAAATTGAGAAGCACTCTTCAAAATTTTTTGTGCAATCTTCTTATCGGAAACAGCCGCAACCTGCACTGCAAACCAGACCTTCGCCGTACCGGACGGCGGACGGATAACAGTGAGTTGTATGTGCGCGGTGCCCGGTCTGATCAGATCAATCTCTTTTGCCGCCGCACGCGAAAGATCGATGATCCTTCCTTCAATAAATGGACCACGATCAGTGATGCGTACTGTTGTTGTTTTCCGATTGGTGAGATTTTTAACATTCACCCATGTTTCAAATGGAAGACTCTTGTGTGCGGCCGTCATTTCGTCCATGTTGTAGATCTCCCCATTCGCGGCGCGGCGGCCATTGTAAGGATCACCATACCAACTGGCGATTCCCTTCTCTTTCATTCCAACCCGCGCTGGCTGCGGGGTTGGAGCAATTTTCGCTTTTACAGATTGCTTTGAACCGCAGCCCGAGAGAAGCAAAATCGTGAGCGCGATTGCTATTTTTAGTGAAGTAAAACGCACAATGAAATTTGATGCTAGCGCGCAAGTGACTCCCCCGACAACTGTGTTTTTGCGTGCTTGTGTAAAAAAACATTTAGGGCTCTGAACGTTTTTTATGAGACTACTGTTTTGAACACAATCTATGCATCATTTTTCTCTTGACATTGGATCGAAACAACCTTATAACTGGGATCACAACAGCGATCTTTCCGAAGATCGTGATACTTGATGTTAGGGAGAATTGAATCAAATGATGAACGCAACGAAGAAAGCAGCAAAGAAGGCTCCGGCCAAGAAAAAAGCAGCTGCTAAAAAGAAATAGTAGCGCGCTGCTCCCGATAGGGAGAACTGCTTCCAAGCAAGAGACCGGCTCCGGGCGACTGGAGCCGGTTTTATTTTTAGGCCCGTCAACATTGGCTGATTCTTACCTCTTCACTCTCTCGAGCAACACCACTCTGAACGTTTCACCCATCCCGTAAAGTAAGGTCTTCAACTGTTGGCGGCGAGCTTGACGTTCGCGTTCGGTATCTGCGGCCAGCACTTGTTCAAACAGATCTGACTCGCCCGCACGCAACAATAACTGCGCCAGTGATTCTATGCGATGTGCGTGAAAGCCCTGTGATTCGGCCTCGCGAACGATTGCTGTGAATGGAACGTGGGTGGTTATGTCACGATGGCCCGGAGCAGTCAGCACATCTTCCATCGCCTGATGACGCCAGTAACTCATCAAAGTTCCTTCGGGAAAACGGATGCGTTCACGTTCATTAAATCCATAATCAATCAACAGCAAGAACCCTTCGTAAAGCCTTTGCCCCAGGGTGTTGAGCCAGACTGCTGCATCAAGATGTGCTTCAATCAACCACCCCTCTTGCGCGTCCTGGGCATGCTTGTTCAAGTAGGTCTCCAGTTGATCG
>JBBRJC010000040.1:0-13162 GCA_038220135.1 Bryobacterales bacterium
AGAGCTGTAGCCACCAGCATTTTGCGCGCTTTCATAGAGCCCGGAATCTTTTCAATTTCATCGTGAAAATCGAAAACAAAGCGGTTCGCCAGCTTACGGACTTGGGAAAACCGGGCCTGAGCCTCTTGTGCCTGCCGCCATGCAACCCACGTGCCGGAAGTAAGGGCAATCACCACCGAGGCAACGGCAGCCAAACCAATTGTATGCCGCCGCATATACTTTGTAGCTCGATAGGCGAACGTATCGGGGCGGGCGGAAACAGCTTCGCCTTCAAGCCACCGGCGCAGATCTTCTGAAAACTGTTCAACCGAACGATAGCGGCGCGCCGGCTCCCGCTGCATCGCTTTCAGGACGATGGTATCCAGATCGCCACGCAATCCTGAATTGCCCGATTCACTGGGTGGCCGCACGTCGGTTTCGCAAATAGAACGCGTCAACTCCGCCGGATCGTAGTTTTTCAGCCCATGCGGCTTTTGGCCACTCAATATTTCGTATAGAACGGCACCCAGTGCATAAACGTCCGTGGATGTGGTTACAGGTTCGCCGCGAACTTGTTCCGGGCTCGCGTAATCTGGCGTCATCAGCAGATACCCGGTTATGGTTTTGTTTGAGTCTGTGGCGGTTGGGTCAATCAGTTTGGCGATACCAAAATCGAGCAGCTTCGGCACTCCGTCTGGCGTCACAAGGATGTTCGCGGGTTTCAAGTCCCGATGAACGATGAGTTTTTGGTGGGCGTAGTCGACCGCGTCGCACACCTGCCGGAACATCGCAATCCTGGCGGAATTGGAGAGCTTCTTCGAAGAGCAGAATGTCGTGATCACTTGGCCGGGAACATATTCCATCACCAGATAAGGATCGCCATCTTCGCTTGCGCCACCATCCAATAACCGCGCGATGTTTGGATGTTCCAGGCCGGCCAGGATCTGCCTTTCAGCCCTGAAGCGCGCTTGCGTTGACGCATCGGAAAGGCCGGTGCGAAGCATCTTGATAGCGACTTCTTTGCGGTAATGATCATCGTCGCGAACAGCTAGGTAGACGGCACCCATACCACCCGTTCCCAAATTGCCAAGGACGCGGTAGGGTCCAATCCGCTTACCAGAATTTTGCGGAGGTCCGGTTACCTTGCTTGCTTCCTTCTGCACAATGCTGCCCACGAAAGCACCTGAATCAAGATCGTCGCTGGCAAGCATAGCGGCCAGTTCTTCTCGTAGTTGGGGGTCGTCACCGCATTGGGTAGAAAGAAATAAGTCCCGATCCGTAGGCGCAAGCTCGGAGGCTTCCAGAAAAAGCCTCTCCAGTTGGTGCCATCGTTCATCAGGACTCATGCAACACTTTGGAATTATATTGTAGCTGGATTATGCAGACTGGTTGTGGTTCTGCTGCTAAATGCCGCCAGCTTTGCCAGCCGTCGAGAGCTTCAATCCCTAGTTGTGGTTGAACTTAGTGCTGCCCGCTTTGACAGCTGTGCGCGCCTTGAGCCCTTGATTGTGATTGTGCCTTACGGTACCAGCTTGAATTTTGGTCTTGATCGTCATGTTCCTTGTCCTTTTTTGTTATTTTGGCGGCCATCATTCCGCCTCACTCAGTAAAGCGCAGCCTGCGTCTCAAACCGGCAACCAAAAACAAAAAGAATTCAAAAACATTATTCGATCGTCCCAGTAATTCTTGTGCGTAACCAGGCGTGCGCCATGCGCAGGTCATTCTGCACCGTTTTCAGACTCACGCCCAACACCTCAGCAATTTCCTGCATCTCCATCCCACCGAAGAAGCGCAGTTCCACCGCCTGTGCCTTGCGGGGATCAGAAAGCGCCAACTTATTTAGCGCCTCGTCCAACGCCAGTAAATCGCCAGAGCGTTCCGGGGCCAGAATCGCGTTGTCGTCTAGAGTAACCGGCACTCCCGCCGCACCGCGTTTGCCTGCCCCACGCTTGCGGGCATGGTCCACCAAAATCTGTCGCATGTGCCGCGCCGCAATCGCAATAAAGTGAGAACGGCTCTGCCAATCCACTTGATCGTTTTGTCCGGCAAGACGTAAGTAAGCTTCGTTCACTAATGCCGTTGGCTGCAATGTATGGCCGGGACGCTCTTTGCGAAGATAGCCGCCGGCAAGACGATGCAGTTCCTGGAAAACAAGCGGAGTTAGCAAATCCAGCGCAGCAACATTGCCGTTGCGCCAATCCACCAGAAGCTTTGTGACGGACTCCATTGGCACTGATTGTATCCCGCGGACATAGGCTGAGTAAATGCCACTGATTACCGGCTTTAAGCTAAACTCAATACTGAAATGAAAGCCACCTTTTATGAAGGAAGTAAGGGTATCAGCGTTGGCCCCTGCATCCCAGTAACGCCCCAAGCCGGGCAAGTGCAAATCCGCGTTTCACACTGCGGAATTTGCGGAACAGATCTGCACATTTATTACGGCCACATGGACCACCGTGTGAAAATGCCGCAAACGCTGGGGCACGAAATGTCAGGCACCATTGAGGCGCTTGGCGAAGGCGTCGCCGATTGGAAAGTGGGCGATCGCGTTACCGTGCGGCCGCTCGACCATTGCGGCAATTGCCCTGCCTGCAAAGCCGGCCATAGCCATATTTGCCAGAAATTGAAGTTCATCGGCATCGATACCCCAGGTGCAATGCAAGCTTTGTGGACAGTGCCCGCGCACACGCTGCATCGCTTGCCTGAAGGGATTTCCATGGCCCATTCCGCTTTAATTGAACCAATCGCGGTGGCATGTCACGATGTAAGATTGGGCGAAGTGAAGGCTGGTGAATATTGCGTGGTTTTGGGCGGCGGGCCGATCGGTGTATTGGTTGCTCTGGTTGCCCAAAGCAAGGGCGCACGAGTCATTGTCAGTGAGATCAATCCGTTCCGTTTGGGCCTGTTAAAAGAGATGGGTCTGGAAGCTGTCGATCCGCGCGAAGTGGATCTTGTAAAGCTGGTTAACGAAGCCACTGGCGATGCTGGCGCTGATGTTGTGTTTGAGGTTTCCGGCTCCACCCAAGGTGCCGAAATGATGACCAAACTGCCGCGCACCCGGGGCCGCATCGTGATTGTTGCTATCTTCGCGCAGCCCACGCCTGTCAATCTGTTTAGCTTCTTCTGGCGCGAAGTGCGCCTGCTCGGTGCCCGTGTTTATGAACCGGAAGATTTCGACGAAGCGATTGCACTGCTTGCTGTGGGCGAAGTGCCATTCACCAAAATCATTACCGACGTCTATCCGCTCAGCCAATTGAAGCAAGGTTTTGAGCAGATGGCTTCAGGTGGCAATGTCATGAAAATCTTACTCGATTGCGCAGAGGTCTAAGTCGATGAACGTATTGGATCTCTTCAAACTCAATGGCAAGACGGCCCTGGTAACTGGTTGCCGCCGTGGTATCGGCATGGCCATGGCCCAGGCCCTGGCTGAAGCAGGTGCTGACATTGTTGGCGTCAGCGCGCAGATGGAAGGGGCCGATAGCGAAATCGGCAAATACGTCGTCGGGCTGGGACGCAAGTTTCACGGCTACTCGTGCGACTTCAGTGATCGCAAAGCGCTGTATGGCTTTATCGAAAAAGTGAATGCGGACGGGCTGCAGATCGATATTTTGGTGAACAACGCCGGAACGATTTTGCGCAAGCCCGCAGCCGAGCATCCCGACGAATATTGGGACAAGGTGATTGAAACAAACCTCAGCGCGCAGTTCGTTCTGACTCGTGAATTTGGCAAACAAATGATCGCCCGTGGGTCTGGCAAAGTGATTTTTACCGCTTCCCTGCTTACGTTTCAAGGTGGCATTACCGTTCCCGGCTATGCCGCTGCCAAGGGAGGTATCGGCACGTTAACCAAGGCTTTTGCCAATGAATGGGCATCGAAAGGTGTGCAGGTAAACGCGATTGCCCCGGGCTACATCGCCACTGATAACACCACCGCGTTGCGCGCTGATGAGGTTCGCAACACAGCGATTCTATCCCGCATTCCAGCCGCGCGATGGGGCGAACCGGAAGACTTCAAGGGCGTCGCCGTGTTTCTCGCCTCTGCGGCGTCGAACTATATGTCGGGCGAAGTTGTGACGGTTGACGGCGGTTGGATGGGCCGATGATTGAGCAGTTGGAATGGGGCGGTTGGCAAGGTTGTTACAGGCTGAGTAATGGCGAAGTTGAAGCAATTGTCACAACCGCGACAGGCCCCAGAATTTCGCGATACGGCTTTGTTGGTGGACAGAACTTATTGCTGGAATTTCCAGCAGAATTTGGCACGGCAGACGAGCCGGAATTTCTGACTCGCGGCGGACACCGGCTATGGGTTGCGCCGGAGTGTGCCGGAACTTACGCACCAGACAACTCCGCCTGCGAACATCGCCGGTTTGGTGAATGGCTTGAAGTGACCGCACCTCGAGAACCCGGTACCGGATTCCGTAAACATTTGCGTGTGCGCATGGATGCGGCTGGCAAGCTGCACATCATTCATCGCTTGCAAAACACTCTCGAATGGAATGTGGAAGCCTCCATTTGGGCACTCACGATGATGGCCGCCGGTGGCGTTGGGATCGCCGGTTTTCCGCCGCGTGGAACTCATCCGGAATGTCTGCTTCCGACAAATCCTTTGGTGATGTGGGCCTTCAGCGATCTAACCGACCCGCGCTTGACGCTAACCAGGAAACATTTGATCATGCGACAGGATTCTTCGCGCAGTGATCCAAACAAATTCGGCTTGTTCAATCCCAACACCTGGGGTGCATACCTATTGGGCTCGGAGCTTTTTTTGAAAAAGGCCGATGCCGATCCCCAGCGCGTTTACCCTGATTTTGGAGCATCCTTTGAGATGTGGACAAACGCCGACACGCTGGAGTTGGAAACGCTAAGTCCGCTGACGAAGCTGCAGCCAGGAAAGTGGTTGGAACATGTGGAAACCTGGTCGATTCAGGCCCATGTGAAAATAGCAGAATGGGATGATGCGGCAATCGAAGCTGCGATAGGACTATAACAATGGTCACATGCTTCCTCCGCTACGAAATTGACTCCGCAAAAATAAAGGAGTTTGAGCACTACGGAAAGCTGTGGATCCATTTGATCCATCGCCTGGAGGAAAGCATCACGGCTACCTACTGCCTTCCGAAGGCGCAAGCGACGTCGCATTGGCTTCGTTTACCTTTTACCAGCTTCGCCGAGTATGAAGCATATCGCAAGGCAGCCGCCGATGATCCCGAGTGCCAGGCAGCAGTCCGGTATGCGAACGAAACCAAATGTATCCGCCGTTGGGAGCGCACATTTTTCCGCCCCGTTTTTGAGTAAGCTTACGCAGCCACTTCGGCCTGCTCGATCCGCATCGGCTGCCGCTTCCAGTACGTCAATGATCGCCAACACCATTCCAGCGGCCCAAAACGAAAATGCTTCAGCCATATAGGGCTCACCAGAAGCGAAATCACCCACATCCCCAGCACCACATAATACAACTGATAGCGTTCCAATTTGCCGTACAGATTAAAGCCGTAGCCATAAAACACAAACCCATAAATCAGCGAGTGCAGAATGTAATTAGAGAACGCCGTTTGACCCACCGCAGCCAGTCGCGCACGCAAACCTGCAACCCACCCCGCTTTACAGATCAACAGCAGCAGTGCCACATGTCCCAAGGTCATCGCGACCCTGGCCACCTGGTATGTACTGAAAGTAAAAATGGTTTGCATTGGCTCGAAGTTTTGCGAGTACGCCATCCAGGCGGAAACACTGCCCACAGGAAGCCCGAAGCCGTAGCTAATCATCAGCATTCGACTATAGAATTGCGTAGACCGGCTCGCATCAAGAATGCCCAACTTGGCAAACGCAATGCCCACCAGCATCATCGTCAACATATCCCAACCAGACATGTAGAACGGCGAAGAGTGCCATTCCTTGACGATCGCAGCCCGCTTACCCAGCAGATTCCAATACGATCCGGAATACATCTCCCGTTCTTTCTTCAGATCTTCCTCGGTTGGAGAGAAATACTTACGTGATTCTTCCCATTCCTTTTGGGCGCTTTTTTGCTCATCCGTCAGCGGCTTATTTTGCTTCGCTGCCTGCACCGCTTCCATGGCCAGTTTGTGAGTTGTCTGCAGGTGAAAACCTTGGCCAATCATCATGCCGGTCATGGCCACTACACAGATACCTGCAAAAATCAGCAACAACTTTGGGCGCACGCTATGCAGCGGAAACAGAAGGAGCCCCAGAAGCGCATAGGGATACAAAATGTCCCCGTGCCAAATCAGGTAGGCGTGCATAATGCCGAAGATCATTAACCAAAAAGTTCGGCGATAATACACCTCCACAGATTGCACACCGGTTCCGCGACTCACGCCTCGGGCGATCAGATAATAAGATCCAGCACCGAACATCAGTGAAAAAATGCCGCGCATCTTACCGTCGAACAGTACATATTGAAGGAAGAACGCAGCAAGGTTTGGGCCGGTCGCGCCACCAGCAACATTCAGGTTGAACCCGGCCGAGATCGGCAGGCCAGAAAACAGGATATTCATCAACGCAATACCAAGAAGAGCGAATCCGCGTAGAACATCAATGGAGGAGATTCGCTCGGAAGAGCTAACTGGCGCAACACCGGCGGGTATTGCAGTTTCTAGCGGAGCAGTCACAGCCTCAAGCATAAGCACCTCTCTGGAACGAATCTGGTTCAGTCTACCAAAAACAAAAAGCTGCCGGTGCTTGGGAGCAGTCGGCAGCTTTTGCGCGAAGTACAACTAAAGCAACTTAGAACTGGAAGCGAACCACTAACTGCAGGATGCGGGGATCACGGGCACCGCTAACCGTTCCAAAGCCATTCTTGTCGCGCAAGCTGCCATCAGCGTTGAACGGAAGATTGGTTGGGGTGGCATTGGTGATGCTCGTGAAATTCAAAGTGCTGTTGATGCCATTGAATTGCGTGTGGTTGAAAACGTTGAACGCGTCAGCACGTAGTTGCAGACGGGCACGATCACCCAGGGTGAAGGTCTTCTGCAAGGTGAAGTCGAAGTTCAAAATTCCAGGACGGATAAGGTAGTTCACCGGAGCGGTGATACCCAGTGGTCCGACTGGAGGCAAAGTAAAGGCAGCCGGATTCAAACGATGATATTCATCACCGCCGATACCAGCTACCGGGTTGCCGATCAAGTTGATGCGAGCACCTTCTGTATAGGAACCGGTCAGGTTCGTGTTGCCAACTGACGTAATGGTCATACCAACTCCAAACGGCTGTCCAGTCTGGAAGGTGTTGATGCCCGAAAGCTGCCAGCCATCGATAGCCGATTTCATCCAAGCTCTATTGCCCTTGTATTTTGCAATGCTCGGCAAGTCATAAATGTAGTTGAGTACCAGCGTTTGCTTACGGTGGAAGGCAGCCAGGCCGTAGTTGGCCTTGCGGTTGAATTCGTCGATACGGAAGAAGCCGCCATCGCCACTTGCGGTGGTCAACGCCTTGCTCCATGTATAAGCCTTGCCGAACAGGAAGCCGTTCGCAAAGCGACGGTTCACCAGCGTAAGGTTGTTTTGGCTGGGAATCTTGTACGGTTCCGGATATGGAACCTGCGGCAGTTTGTGCGTGCAGGCTAAATCCTTTAAGCAATACTGCGACCAACATGGTCGAAAGTAATTTCATTGGCACCTCAAAGTAAAAAACAGGGGAAAATCTTGGTCCAGAAGACCTGAAGCTGAATGGAGGCGTATTACAAATAAATGGCGGCGTGCAAGCTTAACATTTCATTACATTTCTTAACGTTCCAACCTGTAAGCTTTACGTTATCGTTACCTTCGAGCTGTACGGCATTCTCATTTCTTAATTCTTTTTGTGATTTAATTCGACCGACTTGGCCGATAGAATATATGTGACGAAAATGTTTCTCCGTGAATCTATATATCAGGTGTAATCCTATTGCCACATTAGGGGAACCACCTGTTTGAATCATACGTCTCTTTGTTGATACAGTTAACATTAGGTTGCTGCTCCTGAATTGGGGCGGTCTTGAGGAAATTTGATTAGATCTTTCCATATAATTTCGGCTTTTAGTGCATCACTTTTGTTTGGCTTGGGGGCCATTGCAGCCTCCTCTTTTGAGCCAAACCCCGATGCTCGTCCAGAAATACTGGACAGGTATTTTGAGGCCTCGAAAACTCAAACAGAAAAAATGCGTGGTCTGCAAATGGAAATGGATGTCGACGCGAAACTTCCTAAATTGAACAAACAAGGCAAGTTGCACGCCCTGCGATTCGTTTCTAAATTAGGAAAAATCACCTTCAACGTTCTGTCCTTCGTCGGCGATAACACTATAAAGAAGGAAGTGATCGCCCGCTACCTGCAAGCCGAACAGGAAGCCAACGACAAATCCGACAACATGGCGATTACGGAAAAGAACTACAAGTTCAAGCACAAGAAGCAAGTACAGCTCAACAACCGGGTGATCAGCATTTTTGAGGTGACACCGCGCGAAAAGCGTGTGGGTCTGTTCAAAGGCGAGCTCTGGATTGATAATGAGACATCTATGCCGGTTCGCGAAAGCGGCCGTTTTGTCAAGAACCCCTCCGTTTTCTTCAAGAAAGTTGAGTTTGTCCGTGAGTACGAAATCAAGGAAGGATTATCGCTTCCCAGTGCCGTGAAAAGCTTTGCCGACGTCCGTATTGCAGGCAGAGTTGAACTTGATATTAATTTCTCACACTATACACCGCGCGATGCAAAACTCGATATTGATGACGAAGCGATTGCCAGTAGAACCCCTTCTTCCCCCGCCCAGGATTAAGTAATCCCATTTTACCCTCAATAAGTTGTCAAGAAGTCCCATTTCCCGTAAGCTTGAGGGTGTACCCATGCGCACTCTTTTCCTGAACCCACCGTCATTTGAAGGATTCGACGGCGGCGCCAGCTCTCGTTGGCCAGCGTCCCGCGAAATCGAATCCTACTGGTACCCGGTGTGGCTCTGCTACCCGGCCGGCATGCTCCCAGACAGCAAAGTTCTCGACGCCCCACCACACGGCGTTTCGATCGAGCAAACTGTCGCAATGGCCAAAGATTTCGAGCTTTTGGTCCTGTTCACCTCCACCCCCGGTTTTCACGTCGATGTGAAAATCGCTGAAATGATGAAGGATGTCAACCCGAAGATGAAGGTCTGCTTTGTCGGACCTCCGGTTACGGTTGAACCTGAAAAAACGCTCCGCGCTTCCAAAGCGATCGATTTCATCGTGCGTCGCGAGTTCGATCATCAAATCGTCAACTTCGCCAAAGGTACACCGCTCGAAGATCTCCCCGGCGTCAGCTTCCGCAAGCCCGATGGTAGTTTTTGGCATAATCCAGAGGGTGGTTATATTGAAAACCTCGACGAGTTGCCTTGGGTATCGAAGGTCTATAAGCGCGATCTCGACTTTAAGCGTTACAACGTTCCGTTCCTGTTAAATCCCTTCATCTCGCTATACACTTCGCGCGGTTGCCCTGCAATGTGTACGTTCTGCCTCTGGCCGCAGACTCATTCCGGTCACCGGTGGCGCTTGCGCTCGGTTGAAGATGTAGTGAACGAAGTAAAGTACATTAGAGACAATTTCCCGGAAAACAAGGAAATCTTCTTCGATGACGACACATTCAACTACCGCAAGGAACGGACCATTCAGCTTTGTAAAGCACTGGCACCGTTAGGGGTAACCTGGAGTTGCACGTCTCGCGTTACCACCGATCACGACACGCTGAAGGCGATGAAAGACGCCGGTGCGCGCCTCATGATCGTCGGCTATGAATCGGGCGATCAGCAGATTCTGAAGAACATCAAAAAGGGTGCCACCATCGATATGGCGCGCCGCTTCACCACCAACGCGCACAAGCTTGGGTTGACGATTCACGCTGATTTTATTGTCGGATTGCCGGGCGAATCCAAGGAATCGATCCGCAACACGATCGACTTTGCAAAAAGCTTGGATTGCGAAACCATTCAGGTTTCCATCGCTCACCCATATCCGGGAACCGAATTTTTCGACTACGCAACCACCAACGGCTTGATCACACTCGACGCGATGACCGACGAAGTGGGTCATCAATTGCCCACCGTCGTTTACCCCGGCCTTGACCGGGGCGAACTTGTGGATTGGGTTGAGCGGTTCTACGGCGAATATTACTTCCGCCCTCGTGCCGCCTGGCGCATTGTGCGCAAAGCACTTTTTAACAATGCCGATCGCAAGCGCCTTTACAAAGAAGCCCGCGAATATATGGCCCTGCGCAGCAAACGCAAGCGCTTTGTGAAAGATCAACGCGAGCAAAAAGAAGCAGCCACCATGGCCGCTGGCGATTAAGCCAGACAGGTTTCTGATGGGATCGAAAACCCGGCTCTTCGCTGTAATTGTAATTCTCATGAACGTGATCGGTAACTTCGCCCTCAGTTGGGGGATGAAGCATGGTGCCGATATGGACGGCTCTCCCATGTCCTTCGTTCGCGTTGTTTTCAATCCTTTCGTATTGATAGGAATCGTGTTTCTGGCTGGCTGGGTCCTGTCACGCATGGCCCTGCTCAGTTGGGCCGACCTCAGTTTTGTTATCCCAGTCACCTCAATTGGGTTCGTTTTAAACGCCGTGATGGGTGCTGTTTTTCTCTCCGAGCAAATTAGCACAATGCGCTGGATCGGTACATTGTGTATAGTTGGCGGATCCGTTCTGGTGGGCCTCACCCAAGTGAGTACAACTAAACCCGGGGAGCACAAATGAACCGCTGGGTGCTGATTTCCATTATCGTCGGCTCAACGGTCACCAGCGACATGCTGCAAAGCTGGGAGATGAAGCGGCAAGGCGAAGTCACCGATTTCCGCATTCACCGCCTGCTGGCAACCCTGCTCGGAAAGCTCCCCCTCATTATTTCTGTGGTATTTTTGGCGGTGAGTTTCTACGCATTCCTGGCCCTGCTACAGGTCAGTGATCTCAGCTTCGCGGTACCAGCAACAGCCTTGAGTCTGGTGGTAGAAACAATTCTTGCCCATCTGATTTTAAAAGAGCAGGTGACTCCGGCACGCTGGGCAGGCGTTGTGCTGGTGGCCATCGGCGTCTGGTTGTTGGCCCTGTGATCGAATGGCTGTTCGCCATACCTGCATCCTATCAGGCGATTGCGCTAGCCGCAGTGGCAAAACGCATTCGTACTGCTGATCCCGAGCCTGCCGAACTGCCGCCCGTCTCCATTTTGAAAGCGATAAAGGGTGAAGAACCCGGACTGTACGAAGCACTCTGCTCGCATGCCGAACAGATTTACCCCAACTTCGAACTGCTTTTCGCCGTCGCCGATGCCATGGATCCGGCTCTTACAATCATCAAGCGGGTCGCGCGCGAATACCCGGATCGCAAGATTCGTTTTATCGTCTCGGTGACCGATGCGCCAAATCGCAAAGTCGGCTCCCTCATCGATCTCGCCAAAATTGCGAAGAACGAAATCATCCTGGTGAACGATGCCGATATTCACGTTGAACCGCACTACTTGCAAAACATCGTTGCTGCCCTTCTAGGCTTGGAAAACGTTGGCTTGGTGACCTGCATTTACCGTGCAAGGGCAGCACATGCCGCCGGCTGGTTTGAAGCTCTGGGGGTAGCCACTGACTTTGCCCCATCGGCGCTTGTGGCTCCGTTCGTTGGGATTTCAGAATTCGCGCTCGGCTCAACCATGCTATTCCGTCGTTCCGATTTGGAAAAAGCCGGGGGCTTCGAGGCTCTGTCCCAATACATCGCTGACGATTACCATTTGGGGCTAAAGGTTGCAAAGCTTGGACGCCGCGTTCACTTATCCACCGAAATCGTTGAAACTGCACTCGCCGCGGAAACTTTTGCTGAAGCCTGGCGCCATCAAGTTCGCTGGGCTCGCACCATCAAGGCTTCTCGCGGTGACCTGATCGGCTATTTGGGATTACCCGTCACCTTCGCCACATTGTGGAGCATAGTCGCAGCATTATTCGGATTTTGGACCATCGCCGCGTGGCTGTTTGCGATACGTTTGGCAGTGGCGTTGCTATCGGCCGGTCCACTGCTGAACGACGGTCATGCACTGCGGCACATGTGGGCACTCCCGGCTCGAGATCTGTGGGGCGCAGCAGTGTGGGTGGCAGGCGTGATCGGCAATCGCGTGGAATGGGGCGATGACCAAATGAAACTAACCAAAGATGGAAAAATCCAACTTTAGCTCTTGACTTAGCATACATTGACAGAGTACACTGTATACATATCATGTCTACCAAGGCGGCACCCGCACAATACACAATTCGTGGAATACCAGAACATGTCGATGATGCGTTGCGCTCGGAGGCTCGCCGGCGTGATGTCAGCTTTAATCAATTGCTGGTTGATGAGTTAACCAAGGCTTCGGGCGGATCAACCGGACGTATCTATCGCACATTGGACAATATTGCAGGCCAGTGGAAGGAAGATCCAGAATTCGATAAAGCCATCGAAGAGCAGCGCCAGGTGGATTGGTCACTCTGGAAATGAGAATCCTGATTGATACCAACATGCTTACCGATATGTTTCGGGGTAAGCCTGATGTTGTGGATGTCGTTCGGCGTGCCTCGGAAATCTTTATCCCCTTTATTTGCATGGCAGAGACAAAGGCTGGTTATCTGTGTGGAACTCGTGTGGCAGAAAATGAGCGCTTATTGCATCAATTTCTGACTGAGCCGGGCGTCAGGGTGAGTTACCCTGATCAGGAAACAACCGAAGTTTATGCACGCTTATTCGCCCAGTTGCGCCGGGCAGGCACGCCGATTCCAACCAACGATATCTGGATCGCCAGCCTTGGAGTACAGCATCATTTGACGCTGATAACCCGGGATGAGCATTTCGACAAATTGCCACAGCTTCTTCGGCATTGATCTATTAGTGACGCGATGGGAGACAAGTACATCGTTTCAGTAATCTGTTGCCCTGCTCCTGGCGGTTATTAAGCTACGTGTTAACAGAAAGTTACCGAGCCGCGCGCGCCAGCAAGCGGTGTGCTAATACGGTAATGTTTTACTGAAACGAGACTAGATAGAGGTTGTCCCGTAGCTAAAGCTCGCCAATAAACACAGGGGTTCAACGCAATTTCCGACTCCATCATAGATGGCCGTATTGCCCCAAAATGGCCCAAACGCCTCATTTTGATGTTTCATGAACTTAAACCATTAGGCGAGGTTCTCTGATTCCAGGCCAAGAGGCGGCAACTTGGAC
>JBBRJC010000041.1:0-13148 GCA_038220135.1 Bryobacterales bacterium
ATGGCACGGGGCGTGGCGCCGTCTGGATTGCCCATGCCGAGATCAACCACATCCTCACCCGCCGCTCGCGCTTTTGCCTTCATTTCGTTAATTACGGCGAAAACGTAGGGAGGCAGTTTGGAGATGCGATAGAACTGGTCAGTCACGAGGCTTGGAATCCTTTGAAGTTGAAATTTTAGGGGCTTTATTATTTTCGCACGAAGTCCCCATTCACTTTCCCTGTATAATTGCCCAAATGATGTTCAGGCTGATTCTTCTATTTACGGCTGGTGTCGCCTACGCTCAATCTCCGCCGGAGTTGGCACAGGGCCAAGCGCTTTTTGAAACCCACTGCACGTTGTGCCATGGAGTGAATGGCAAAGGTAGCCGCGGCCCCAGTTTGACCAAAGCGAAGCTAGCCAAGGCTCCCGATGATGCCGCGTTAAAGAAGCTCATCGAAAATGGACTGGAACCAGAGATGCCAGGCAGTTGGTTTCTGACTGAACCCGATGTTGAGCACCTCATCGTTTACGTTCGCAGCCTCGGTAAAATCGCCTCTGAACCGGTTGTGGGAAATGCCCTCCGCGGTGCCAGTCTCTACGCCCAGAACAAGTGCTCCACCTGCCACATCGTGGCCGGCGAAGGCTCGGGTTTCGGCCCGGAATTGACCGAGATCGCAACGCGCCGCAGCCCTTCCCATCTGCGGGAATCCATCATTTCGCCAGCCGCTACATTGCCCGAAGGCTTCCTGATGATCGACGTGAAAACAGCATCAGGCCGGACCCTTCGCGGCATTCGAGCCAACGAAGATCCGTTCACCGTCCAGATTAAAGATGCAAGCGGACGCTTTCATAGTTTCCGGAAATCAGAACTTTCAACCCTCAATAAACTGCGTGGCCAAAGCCCAATGCCCGCTTACAAATTGTCGCCAACCGATCTTAACGATCTGGTTGCTTATCTAGCATCGCTCGGAGCCAAACAATGAAATGGTTGATCGTTCTTTTGTCCCTCAGTGCCTTTGGCCAAGTTCCGTTTGAACGAATTGCCAACGCCGATAAAGAGCCTGGAAGTTGGTTGACTTACTCGCGTAACCTGCAGGGCCACCGGTTTTCACCGCTTACTGAAATCACGCCAGCTAATGTGGGAAAGCTAAAAGTTAAATGGGCCTACCAGTTTCCAGAAGCAAACAACGAAGTTTCACCAATCGTCGCTGACGGAGTTATGTACATTTCCGGACCAAACACCGCCACGGCGCTCGACACTAAAACAGGCCGTTCTCTCTGGAGTTGGAAGCGCACGGTCCCAACCGATTACCGCAATGTGGGCTTCGGCAAAGTGAATCGCGGTCCGGCAATTATGGACGACATGCTGTATGTGGCCACGCTCGATTGTTACCTGGTCGCTCTCGATATCAAGAGCGGTGTGGAACGCTGGTCGACGAAGGTCGCCGACTACAAAATGGGTTACAGCCTGACGGTCGCTCCGCTGGCGATCAAGGGCAAAGTTGTGATCGGAGTCAGCGGAGGGGAAACGGGTATTCGAGGTTTCATTGATGCCTACGATTCGAAAACTGGCAAGCAATCCTGGCGCATCTGGACTGTTCCTGCTGCTGGGGAAAAGGGCGTGGAAACTTGGGCCGGCGATAGCTGGAAAACTGGTGGAGGCTCAAGTTGGGTGACTGGCGCATATGACCCTGAATTGAATCTGGTTTATTGGGGCGTTGGGAATCCTGGCCCCGATTGGAATGGCGACAGCCGCGCGGGCGACAACCTTTACACCTGTTCTATGCTGGCGATTGATGCTGCAACCGGCCAAATGCGCTGGCATTTCCAGTTCACCCCGCACGATACGCACGATTGGGATTCCACGCATGTACCGATATTGTTTGATGGCGAAGTTGGGGGCCGGAAACGGAAATTACTGGCAAACGCCAATCGCAATGCATTCTATTATCTACTGGATCGGGAAACGGGCGAATTTCTCTCTGGCAAGCCTTACGCGAGGCAGACGTGGGCGAAGGGTTTGAATGACCAAGGCAAGCCGATCGTAATTCCGAATATGGAGCCGTCAGAAAAGGGAACGCTGGTTTATCCAAATCTGAATGGGGCGACTATCTGGTTCAGCCCATCCTACAGTCCACAAACGGGCTTGGTTTATGTGCCGGTGCGCGAATTAGGCGCGATCTATTTCAAACGCCCGGCAGTGTACAAACCCGGGACATTCTTCGCCGGGGGCGGAGAGAATTCCTTACCAGCCGACGATGCCTACGGAGCAATCCGCGCACTGGACGCAAAGACTGGTGCGATGCGTTGGGAGTTCCGGCAAAGCTCGCCGCCATGGGCCGGAGTGCTTTCAACTGCCGGTGGAATTGTGTTTTCCGGAACGACTGAGGGTAATGCTTTTGCGCTGGATGCCCGCACAGGGAAACCGCTTTGGGAATTTCAATGTGGCGGTGGAATCGGCTCCAATCCTATCTCATTCACCATCGATGGCCGGCAGATGCTGGCAATTACCGCCGATCGAGTGCTGTATGTTTTTGGTCTTTAGGGAAATGCAATCCGCACATAAATCAGGTTCTGTGCTGCAGCGCACCCACCGGCATTTTAATTATTGACCAACGCCAGTGCTTCGGTCCAAAACTATCAGAGTTAATCTTGTTTCATGGTAACAAAGCGCCGCTCCCAGCCGCCCAGCCGAAAGTAATAGAGTGGGTGGATGTTCAAACTCTTCGCAATTTCACCGTTGATTTCAATTCCGCTAGAGATGACTTGACCAAGTTGGTCTAGTCAAGTATTCTAACCTCATGGAAGTCAATATTTACGAAGCCAAAACCAAGCTTTCAAATTTGGTTGAACGCGCAATGTTGGGGGAGGAAGTGATCATCGCCAAGGCGGGAAAACCGATGGTAAAGTTAGTCCGTCTTGACATTCCGGCGAAACGGACGCTGGGTACAGCTGCGGGAACAATCCGCTATAAAAAAGGTTGGGATGCGCCAATGACAGATGCTGAATTGAAATCCTTTTTAGGCAAATAGTTTGAAGTTACTATTGGACACGCATGTCCTGCTTTGGGCCATCGACAACCCCAAACTCCTTTCTGAAAAAGTCCGGCAAGTACTCCTCGATGACAATAACCAACTGTATGCCAGCGTGGTTTCCGTGTGGGAAATTACATTAAAAGTACAGGCTGGCAAACTGGATCTACCAATGGATTCTGGATTCCTCGAAGACAACTTCCGCCTATTAGGAATTCAAAGCTACTTACCTTTGGGAATTTTACACGTTCAGCAACTTTCAAAGCTACCGCCGATTCACAAAGATCCGTTTGATCGAATCCTACTGGCACAGGCAATAGTTGAAGGGTGGATATTGGTGAGTAAGGATCAGCAGCTTGCACAATACCCGGTGGAGATTCTTTGGTAGAAAATGCGAAACGGTGGAGTCATCTCATCAATTGCGCATTGAGAAAATACCACCACCGCTTCCGGATTTAGGATTGTTTATGCGACAGCTTCAACCGGCTCAGCCGACGGAGCGAGTTCATGCTTAAACTTACACTCTTTGTTCGGACATTGTGCCCAGTTCCCGCTCTTCAAATATTTCTCAATCAGATACGGGCTCTTGCATTCCGGACACTCCTCAGCAATCGGCTTGCCCCACGCCACAAAATCGCACTTGGGATATTCATTGCACCCATAGAACGTCTTGCCCCGCTTCGACCGCCGCTCAATGATGTCGCCCTTATGACATGTCGGACAAGTGACGCCAATCGTATTCTGCTTGACGTACTTGCACGTCGGATAATTGGAGCAGGCAACAAACTCACCAAAGCGGCCAAACTTCTTGACCAGCTTGCTTTGGCAGGTTGGACAATCTTCTTCCAGAATCTCATCGGCAGGCTTCTGCTTCTCACCCAACTGCTTGGTGGTCTTGCAATCGGGATAACCTAAACAAGCCAGAAACTGCCCAAAACGGCCCTTTTTGAGAACCATGCCGCGGCCACAGTTGGGACAATATTCTTCCTCGGTTTCCATCATCTCATCGGGCGTTGCCTGCGGCAATTCACGCGTTGAGGTGCACTCCGGATAGCCGGTGCAGGCGATAAAGCTGCCATGACGGCCCCACTTAATCACCATCGGCTTGCCGCATTTATCGCAGATGAAGTCCGTTGGCTTCTCCATCCGCTTGATGTCGGTCATCTGCGTTGCAGCGCGATCCAGATCGTTGGAAAACTTTTCGTAAAACTCCTGCATGGCATCACGCCAATCGAGTTTGCCATCTTCAATTTCGTCAAGCTGTTCTTCCAGCCGCGCCGTGTACTTGAGATCGAAAATATCCTCGAAGCATTCCAGCAACAGATCCGTAACCACTGTGCCAAGCTCAGTTGGATGGAACTTGCCGCCTTCCTTTTTCACGTACTCGCGCTCTTGAATGGTCGACAAAATCGCAGCATAGGTTGAAGGACGGCCAACGCCGTCTGCTTCCAACTGTTTCACCAGCGTAGCTTCAGTAAATCGCGGAGGCGGTTCAGTGAAATGCTGCTCCGGTTCGATCGCCTTAAACTTCAGCGTCTCGCCTTCGGTCACTAGCGGCAGTTTATGCTTCAGCTCTTCGTCGTCTTCGTCCTTGACATCTTTGCCTTCTTCGTAAACCGCAAGGAAACCGTCGAATTTCGGAACCGAACCAGTGGCCCTGAACATGTACGTCTGGCCGTCTTTGCCCATGGCATTCACGTCCACCGCAGTTTGATCAAACACTGCAGGCGTCATTTGCGAAGCCACAAAACGCATCCAGATCAGCCGGTACAACTTCATCTGATCTTCAGCCAAATACTGCGCCACGCTTTCCGGCGAACGCATCGCACTCGTCGGACGCACGGCTTCGTGCGCATCCTGCGCGTCTTTCTTCGATTTGTAAACGTTCGGCTTTTCGGGAACATAAGCCGCACCATAACGCGTCCCAATCATTTCCCGTACTTCAGTCAACGCATCGTTCGAAACGCGCGTTGAATCGGTACGCATGTAGGTGATCAAACCCACCGCGCCCTCATCGCCCATCTCCATACCTTCGTACAATTGCTGCGCCAGCATCATCGTACGTTTCACGGAAAATCGCAGCTTGCGCGCCGATTCCTGTTGTAACGTCGAAGTAATAAACGGCGGAACTGGATTGCGCCGCTTCTCCTTGGTGCCAACCGATTTCACAACATAGTCGGCATCAGTCAACTGCGCAAGAATCGCGTCAGACTGCTCTTGGTTGGTGATCTCAGGCGTTTCGTCATTCACCTTCGCCAGGTGCGCCTTCAGAACCGGAGCCTTCTTCGCATTCAGGTGGACATCAATCGTCCAATACTCCCGAGTGACAAAGGCCTGAATCTCGCGCTCCCGATCCACAATCAGACGTAGCGCAACAGTCTGCACACGCCCGGCAGATAGACCACGACGGACCTTATCCCACAACAGCGGCGAAATTTTATAACCCACCAGCCGGTCCAATACGCGACGCGCCTGCTGCGCATCTACAAGCGATATTTTCACCGGACGCGGCGATTCAAACGCCTTCCGCACCGCATTCGCCGTGATCTCGTTGAACATCACACGATGAAAGGCCGGGCCGTTCTTCGTCGTCAGTTCCTCCTGCAAATGGAAACAGATTGCCTCACCCTCGCGATCAGGATCGGCTGCGAGGTAGACGTTTTCGGCTTTCTTTGCAGCCGACTTCAATTCCGACATCAGTTTCTTCTTGCCCTCGATCACTTCATAGCTGGGCTCGAAACCTTTATCGACGTCTACTGCGAGATCCTTCTTGGGCAGATCTTTCACGTGGCCGAGCGATGCCATCACGACAAATTCATTGCCGAGATACTTTCCGATTGTTTTCGCCTTCGCCGGGCTCTCGACGATGACGAGTGACTTTGCCATATCTTATATATACCTGGATGCGGGGATTCGCCTCTTCGGTTCAACTCTCTGGCGCGGGATCCCCTCACCACACCTTAACAAAGTTCTTGCCCGGAAGTTGCTTAACCTGTCCATCAAGTTCCATTTCAAACAACGCCGCGATTAACTCTGACGATGAATAGTTCTCTACACGAGCCATCAAGTCGTCAATATGCGTTGTTGTATCTGGTTGCAAACATTGAAGAATTGATTCGTACAGCGCAGCCATCGGATGAGCATTCAAGTTCATTTGCACAGCCTCAGACCCTTGCGATTGTTTTGCTGCCGCTCCAGACAATCTCATACGAATTTCTTCGGGCAGGTCGTAAAACACATCTTCCCATCGCTGAGTCAACTTCGCACCTTGCTTGATTAACAGGTTCGGACCCCAGCTCATTTTGTTCGTAATGTTGCCCGGAATCGCGAACACTTCCCTACCTTGTTCAAGGGCCAACCTTGCCGTAATTGCCGACCCCGAATACTCCGCCCCTTCAACTACAAGTACCCCGTGCGCAAGGCCGCTGACGATGCGATTACGGATCGGAAAATTCTGCGGGTACGGCGGCGCGCCCATCGGAAATTCGCTAACCAACAAGCCGCGCTGCGAAATATCGGCATGCAGCTTTCGATTCTCCGCCGGATAAACCACATCCACTCCACATCCAAAAACGGCAATCGTGTCCCCACCAACAGTAAGACAGGCCTTGTGAGCCGCAGTATCGATGCCCCGAGCCATTCCACTGGTGATTGTCAACCCGGCACGAGCAAGATCGGCAGCCAACCGTTCCGTTACCGCAACACCATAGGCAGTGGGCCGGCGAGTGCCGACAATAGCCAGATTTGGGGCGGCCAACAATTCCAGGCGGCCGAGGCAGAACAACAGCAGCGGAGCATCCAGAATTTCACGCAGCCGCTCAGGATAGATGGGATGCGTGTAAGGAATCAGCGTAACACCAGATTCAGTGATCTTGTCCTGCTGAGTAGCCGCTTCATCGAAGGTGGTGCCACTCAAGATTGACCGCGCAACTGAAGCAGGAACGCCTGCACCTTCAAGCTCCGAGAGGCTGGCGCGGAAGATCGCTTGCGGAGTTCGAAATTTTTCGAGAACCTTAATCGAATTGCGCGTACCCAACCCAGAGACAAGCCGCAGGGCCAGCCAATGCAGAGATTCTTCGGCGGTGAGGGGGCGCAGGGCGATTGAGGCTTCAACAGGCATCAATTAGGAGGTGCCGAAATTTCAGAATAATTCTCTAAAAAAGTTTTTCGGACCCGCTGCACTGAATGGTTTTGCAATCTTGCAAGTGTGGTGGTAACTTATTGAAGCGACGAAATCACTATGACTTCAAAACAAATACTCGAAGCGCTCAAAGCTGCCGGCAGCGAGAATATCAAAAAGATATTCCTAAAGCACGGCGCCACCGAACCCTGCTATGGCGTCAAGGTAGAAGACATGAAGCTGCTATTGAAGAAATTAAAGCCAGATAATAAGGTGGCTATTGAATTATTCAATTCTGGAATTTACGATGCCATGTATTTTGCAGGCCTCATGGGTGACGGTTCGCTGATGAGTACGAAGGAATTGGACGCCCTGGCGCAGAAAGCCTATGGTGGCTGGGCAAGTGAATATGCGGTCCCCTGGCTGGCGGCGGAAAATAAAGAAGGTTTTGCATTAGCTCTGCAGTGGATCGATTCAAAAACGGAACCGGTAGCAGCAGGCGGCTGGTCAACATTGTCAACCCTTGTGTCGGTAAAACCAGATGACGAGCTCGACATAAAACGACTAAGTTCCTTGCTCACCCGTGTGGAAAAAGATATCCATAAATCGGCCAACCGGGTACGCTATACGATGAATGGTTTCGTAATAGCAGTGGGTAGCTATGTACCGGCGCTCACGGCCGCCGCGTTAAATACGGCGGCGAAGGTAGGCGTTGTGCAAGTTAATATGGGCGACACCGCCTGCAAAGTACCGGCCGCTGATGAATATATTAATAAGGTAAAGAATAAAGGTAGCATCGGCAAGAAAAGAAAGCACATTAAGTGCTGATCTCGGGCGCCTTGCGACCTTCTAGTCTGGCCCATGGGAAATAAGTAATGGTGCCAGATAAACCAGCCATGAGCGGGAATTGAAAGAGAATTCTGCCACATTGCCGTGATTAATTCCATCCCATGCGTTCGAATGCACGAATGACTTCGCGCGGCCGCATCGCCGGAACAGGCGGCATCAGACCGTGATTTCAATTTCGTGTGTTTCAACGGTGAGAGGCATACCATGCTCCCGCCGCACTTCCAAGCATCCGCGAATAGCATCCGCAATGTTGATTTCGACTTCCGATTCGGTTTTGCCTTGGCTTACACAGCCAGGAATGGAGGGACATTCTGCAATGTACACCCCGTCCTCGTCCTGGTGAATAATCACGTTAAGCTTCATTCTGCGTTCATTGTAATGTGGAAACAAGGCTATAAGGTATGGTTCGCCGTCATCGTATGTAATGGAAACGCTCTAAAAATACGCAAGCACAGAAAGCATGCTGAATTGTGACAGCTGTTGTGGTAAGCAAAGAGTTGGAAGGATTTCGTTCTGAGGTAGCCGATCAAGCCACTCGCAGCTCTGGCGCGCTGTCCTTGCCATTGTGCGCCACACAACAATCTCCACCTCTTGCCCAAGGGGTACCAGGAACCGCATCAACCGTTCCACCGAAAATTGGCGAACTCATAATCTAACGAAATGTTCCTCTTCATTCGGCACACCGATGTCAGTGAATACAGTTTAACTTCCTGTTTGAACAAACTATGGCTCTTCATCATTCGAGATCAGGTTAAACCAATACGAAGTGGCTGCCCCACTCTCTACTCGCCAAGGTCATGTTCATCCATTTCAGGCTCACCGCCCGCACGACGTCTAGAGTGACGCACGTCGACAACAAAAACAGTTGACGACTTCTTGTCAACGTAAAAGACCACGCGGTGCGAGGCGAACAGCAATTGGCGAAAATCATCCTCCAAATACTCCCGCTCAACAGCAGCCGCGCAACGCTCCGGAAAATGCTCCAACGTCGTAATTTTGGAATAAAGCTCTAGAACCCAACCTTTTGCGTGCTGCGGCGACTGATCATAAATGTAGCGGAAAGACTCTCTAATTCCCGCTTCAGCTTCAGGCGTTACAATTACTTTGTACTTGATCACTTAAGCGAGATTCCGTGTTCCTTGCTCAAACTTTCAAGAAATTCCCGCATAGAGCGGCCCTCACCACGCTTCGCCTGCTCCATTCCCCGGCTGACTCTACGAAGGCTCTCCAACAGCGATTGGTCATCGAGAAGCTTTTGATAGGCCTCAGCACTTTGCACAACAATCTCAGCCTGACCATTGACCGTTAGCACGGCAGGGGCACCGCTGGACTTAAGTTTGGATATGTGGTCACGCGTGTTTCGCTGGAATTCGCTGAGCGAGTAGATATTGGAGAGGTTGAGAGCCATAACAGCAAATTTACAGTACATTAACATGACGCGCAAGTATGTGAAGAAGTAAGGCAGACTCATAGTGTTTTTCAGTCGATTGGATCAATCGATGGATTGATGATCTACCTCGAAAGTAGCTGAATGCGGATTGCTGTCAAACGCACACCCGTCGAACGGGCACGGCCTTATTGAACGCCGCCGTAATTCGCAATTGCTAAATTAGGCTGCTGTATCACCGGTTTGGCGCTTGCTATGTCCGTATAGTGATTCAGTAAATCAGCCTTTTTGGCCTCAACGATTTTCAACTGATTATGCTTGTCACCCGATTGCACTTCAAACCGTAGCTTGCCATCCTCGCTCACCTGAATCGTTCCTTCTTCTGTTGCCTCGAAGAATCCCAACTCGGGATGAACAAGCGCGCGATACGCATCGACAAGTCGGCGTCCACCCGAAGCCCTCTCTTATATTGCTATCCAGACGCCTTGCACAGCACTCCGATCAATTGGCGGTTTATTCCGAATCGGTTTCGTGTACTACGTTCGGCTCAAAGCGGATTTTCTTCGCCGGGCCGCGTTCGGTCTGTGTTTCACGAATCTGATCCATGGTGAATCCGCACTCCGCCACAACCTGCTCGAAGGAAAAGCCCTCGAAATCTTCAGACGCATCCGCCATGGGCGTGATCTCTTGTTTCGCTGCAGCAGCCTCAATCATGGGAGCCGTTGCGATGTGCGAAAACGGATCGACCATCGATAGCAGCAAGCCTTCGAGCGCCGTAACTTGCCCGGGTGGCAACTGATCAACCAGAGCGTGCACACGTTGACGGGCGTCGATATTCAGGTCCATACGCGGTAGGTTAGCGTACTTTCGGGCAGGCTCCTAATTGTGCTAGCCGGGATCACTTTCATCGTCGTCATCTGCGGAATCGGCAGTATCAAACAAACTCACCTGGGGCTTGGGCGGAAGGTAGTCACGGCCCAAGTTTAGCGGGAGCGGGGCGTGCGGCGAACCTGGCCAGTAACTGGTTTGGGTGCGCGCGGCATTCTGCGCCAGCCAATCGCAGCGGTTGTTGTCTTCATGGTCGGCGTGGCCCTTGGTCCAGACCCAGTTAGTGGAGTGCCTGGCATTTGCGGCGTCCAATTCCATCCATAGATCGACATTGCGAACAGGGTGATGCTTTTTCCACCAATGACGTCGCTTCCAAGCTTTTACCCAGATCGTGATGCCTTCCAGAACGTACTGCGAGTCGGTGGTAATTTCCACTTCGCAAGGCTGCTTCAAGGCGTGCAATCCCTGGATAGCCGCCATGATTTCCATGCGATTGTTTGTGGTTTGCGGGTCGTAGCCGAACAGTTCTTTCTTGGCGTCACCGAAGCGGAGGATACACGCCCATCCACCCGGGCCGGGGTTGCCGACGCAGGAGCCGTCTGTGATGAGGGATACCTTTTTCATTGGAGTGGCGAGAATTATCTAATCCAATGTATCCAATCGATCCTGCTTCCTTCCATGATTGACCGAATCGTTCCAAGTGGGTCCGCAGTTTGGCGAGGCGTTCGCCGCTCACCCAACATTCTCCTCGACCAACTTCGCTGTGGGTGCCTATTTGATGTCGCTTGGCGCAAGATAGAGTTGCATTGCTTCCTCTATACCAATCCGCGCTTCCTCTTCGGTATCTCCGGCAGAAGTACAGTCAGGCAATTCCGGACAAACGGCACAGTAGCTTTCCGTCTCAGAGTCATATTCTAAAACTACGCGCAATGTCATGCCCGCATTATACCCATGCGAGGATGCGAAATACGATAAAGAAACATCGAACAGCAATGCTTGAATTGGCGAGTCGATTCCCTACTACCCCGCCCAAGCCAGCAGCACCGCAAATAACCCCAGCCAACTAATCACAATAAAATTCCAATACCAAGCCGTCATCTGTGCGTTCTTCCGGCATTGCCGCAAAGGCTGCTCCTCGTCATTCGCCAGATGCCTCGATTTCCTCACCAGATATGCCAACCCCAAAAGTCCGCCGATAAGGTGCGCCCCGTGCAGCCCGCTGAAAACGTAAAAGGCAGACCCGCGCGGATTGGCTGCCATCACCACGCCCTCATCCACCAGATTCTTCCATGCCCACGCCTGACTAAACAGAAACGCAAACCCCAAACCTGTTGTTGCAACCACCCATCGACGATATTGCGGAATACGTCCACGCCGCAGATAGTAGCGCGCTGCGATCATCGTTACCCCGCTGACAATCAGAATTCCCGTGCTCAACCAAAGGCTAATCGGAACGATGATCGGTTCTTCAATCTCCTTGATCGTGACCCAATAGGCAATTGCCAGTCCTACAAAAAAAATCACAAGACTCGCCAGCAGTGCGATCATACCCATTTGCGCCATGTTCGGCATCCATCGACTCGGTACTTCGGAAGTTGTTTCTGTCATTTAGAACTGAAATAGAGATGTTTGGCGGGCGTCAAGTGCTTCTTTTTCTGGTTTTGGCTTCGTTTCGCGACCAGGCCCGAAAGCTTTCAGAAGCGTCAATGTTCGCTTGTGGCTCTGGAAGATGTCCAACAATTGCCTGCACCGTTGACAACCACCCTTCAAGCCAAACTCGCCATCTTCGTCCGGGCTGTACCCCGGGTGCTTGCCACATCGACCCTTCCACCGGATAGATCCAATTTTCAACATTGCCGTACTGTTTATCTTACAGGCTTGCGTGCGATAGAATGCAGCATGACCCGCCGAAGCTTCCTGCTAAGTACCTCTTTCGCTGCACAAGCTATTCCCCAAACTCCTTCTCTGCATCTGCGCGCGCGTAGCCGGAAAACGGGCGTCGCGGTTATGGAAACCCTTGTGTGGAAACCCCGCGAAACGGCAATCATTATTTGCGACATGTGGGATAACCATTACTGCCAAAGTTCAGCCAGGCGCGTTGACCTGATCGCGCCGCACCTCAATGCAGTGGTCGCAAAGGCGCGGGGGCTTCACGTGGAAATCATTCATGCACCCAGCGGGACCATGGATGTTTACGCCGATTTACCGCAGCGCAAAAAGATGCAGCAGGCGAAAATGGTGAAGCCTCCGGTGCCGATTGCCAACTGGTGTTATTTGGACGAAAAGGCCGAAGGGCCGCTGCCGGTGGACGATCAAACTGAGCCTTGTGATGATGCCGTGGTTGGTGAAAAAGTGCGCCGCTACAGCCGCCAGAATAAGGCGATCCAGATGAACCCGGAAGATGGCATAAGCGATAGCGGGCAGGAGATCTACAATTATTTCCAGCAGCAGGGCACCCGAAACGTGGTGCTGATGGGCGTGCATTTGAACATGTGCGTGCTGGGCCGCTCCTTCGGCATTCGGCAGATGACGCGCCTGGGCAAAAACGTGCTGCTGGCGCGTGATCTCATCGATTCAATGTACGATCCACGGCAAAAGCCCTATGTTACTCATGAGAAGGGTACGGAGCTATTAGTGGAACACGTGGAGCGACACTGGTGCGCGTCGATCTTGGGCGATGATTTGACCAGACTTGGGTAATGCGTCGCGAGATACGCCGTCTGACGCGATCTACTACAGCAATTAGAACCATAACAGCGCGTTTTCTTACACACCTGACCGCCGGATGGCGACATGTCGCGCAGATGTGCGTCAAATCGCGCAGATTCGCTGCTTTTATCCCGCAATTACAGCACTATGGATTGGCCACAAAAATGCAATAAAGAATCTCACGCCATGTTGCTCAAAAGCTATCTAGTTTTTCCTAGTCCCGGTGGAAGGGAACAATTGCT
>JBBRJC010000042.1:0-12954 GCA_038220135.1 Bryobacterales bacterium
ACCATAGAGCAACGCGTGCTCGTGATTACCCATCAAGATCAATTTGCAGCGCGAGGCCACAATATCGAGACACTCGCGAGGTTGCGGGCAGGCCCCGTAGAATATCGCTTGTCACCTGCTCGTCTTCAGACCGCGGGTGCAGGCTGTAGACTCCTGGTAGATCCACCAATTGAATCGTGTGATCACCACCAAGCAACGGCCGCCCCAGGCGATGTTCCACCGTTACTCCAGGAAAATTAGCAACCTTTGGGTTGAGCCCTGTCAGACGATTAAATAAGGTGGACTTGCCGGAATTAGGAGGACCAACCAGTGCTACGGAATGCAATGTTGTTGCATTTGACTTGCGGCTGGACGGCACCGGCGCGACGGTGTGGCAATCGCTCATAATTGGCTCCGCCCTAGCAATTCCCGCCAAGGGCAGTGGGGTGCGAATTCGGCGTCGATCCTTGTAATAACAATTTGCCCGCAGTCTCTCGACGGAGTGCAATTTCCGCGCCATCGACCCTAAAAACGCGCGGATCACCACTAGGAGCAGATTTTGCAGCAGTCACTTCCATGCCAGGCAAAAATCCCAATTCCATCAAACGGCGAGCAAAATCTTCGGGAAGATCAAGGCTTGTAAGAATTCCACTTTGGCCTTCCAGTAGGTCGCTCAAAGAGAATGCATACCCGTTGTTGAAACTCAGTTGCATTACAACTTCAGAATATGCGGCATGGTTGGCCACTGTCAAGTGACCCATTTCCGATTGTCGCAGCAAAGTAGAAATGTCCTATAAAGACTGATTTTCGCATGCCCTTGACGCCGAGCACCGTTCTGTAAAATCGACTCATTGGGAAAGGGGGGGGCTTCCTACCAAGTTTCACTACCTGTCAAATTTCCAAGCTCTCCCGCAAAATTGGTGCAGGACATCCCACACCACTCCCAATCCAGCCGAAACATCCCAGCGGTCCTACCTGCTCTGGATCTTCTTTCCCGTGCTTCAACCTTTGTCGATTGGCACTAGACTTGCCGGAACCATCCTGCGGCCAAAAGTAATGTTACCATCGAAACCGGAACGGTCTTTCCAAATAGCTAATAGGCGGTTTAATGTACTCATTCAACGGTTCAACTCTCTTCATCTGTGCAGTCTTGGCTTTGCCGTGTCTGGCGGTATCGCCTTCGGTTCAGGCCGGCTATGGGCAACTACCTCTTACCTTTGAAGCAAACCGGGGGCAGACCGATTCCAACGTGAAGTTCCTGGCGCATGGCGACGGCTGCGGATTGTTTCTAACTCCCGAAGAAGCGGTGCTGACATTCGCTGACAAAGGCGATGTTCTTCGCATGCGATTTGCGGGAGCGAGCCGCAATCCGAAAATGGAAGGTGTCGGGCAGGTGCCCGTCAAAACAAACTATCTGATCGGAAACGATCCAGCAAAGTGGCGGCATTCGGTCGCTAATTACCAGCAGATCCGGTACCGGGATGTCTATCCGGGAATCGACGTGATCTACTACGGAAAGCTGAGGCAATTGGAATACGATCTCATCGTCGCGCCTGGTGCCGATACCCACTCGATACGGCTCTCCTTCCCGGGTATTAAGGCCCTTCGGATCGATACCAATGGCGATCTTGTGCTGAATTTACCGGGTGGCGAGGTTCGCCAATTCAAGCCGAAAGCGTACCAGGAAATTGACGGTCGCAAGGTGCCGGTTGACGCAAATTTCGTCGCGCTGGCCAACAAGGAAATCGGATTTCAACTGGCGCGGTACGACCGCAGCAAACCCCTCATTATCGACCCGGTGTACAGTTACCCACTTTACTTGGCGGCGGCGGTCTCGAAAGCGTATTGACCATGGCGGTGGATGGCTCCGGCAATGCTTACGTCGCTGGATCCAGCACCTCAACAGATTATCCCGGCACCTCCGGCGCTTCTCAGACTGCGAAGACCGGAACCACTTCCGGCTTTATCGCCAAGCTTAATCCCAGTGGCTCCGCCCTGGTTTATTTCACGTATCTCGGCGGAACCAAGGTGAGCATCGTGAGTTCACTGGCAATAGATTCCGGGGGTAATGTATACGTCACTGGTCGAACCAACGCCCCTGATTTTCCTGTTACTCCGGGCGCGGCTCAGTTTGCCTTTCGCGGCGCAACCGATAAATACGATGCCTTCGCGGCCAAATTGAATCCGGCCGGCTCGGCGTTGATCTATTCCACATATCTAGGTGGCACGGATGACGATTTCAGTTACGCCATTACGTCCGATCGCCTCGGCAATGCTTACGTTACGGGGATCACTTTTTCGGCCGATTTCCAGAAGACGGATAGCGCCTTGCAACCATCCTACGGTGGAAGTGGGGATATTTTCGTTACTAAGGTCAATCCGGCTGGGACCGCACTGATCTACTCCACGTTTGTGGGCGGCAGTGGGGAAGACGGCGGGCTCGGTATTGCGGAGGACGGATCCGGATCGGTTATCGTCACTGGATACACGGAATCCGACAACTACCCCACCACTGCTGGAGCATCGCAGCGCACATACGGTGGAGGCAGCGACGCCTTCGTGATGAAACTGAACGCAGCCGGCAGCGCGCTGGACTACTCAACTTACGTCGGTGGCAGCAAGTCCGACGAAGGCGATTGGGTGGTGTTGGACCGCTCTGGGAACGCATACATCACCGGTGTTACTTCATCGCGGAACTTTGCCACAAGCACGGGCGCATACCAGAAGAGCTTCCGCGTACCGGGCGGTACAGACAACGATGCATTCATCCTTAAGCTCAACTCAGCGGGCGCTACAATCTATTCCACGCTGCTGGGCGGGTCCGGCCACGACGGCGGCTACTCTCTCGCCGTCGACGCTACCGGCAATGCCTTCGTAACGGGTTATACAGATTCTCATGATTTTCCGCCTGTCCGTCCGCGCCAGCTTTATTTTGGTGGCCGGGACGCGTTCCTCGCCAAGCTGGATGCCTCTGGTTCCACGTTGCTCGACTCCACATTTGTTGGCGGCACCTTGCTAGACATTGGAAATACGGTAGGGATTGATTCAACCGGCGCAGCGTATGTAGGCGGCCAAACGAAATCGTCGTCGTTTATATCTACGCAAGGCGTGCTGCAGAATCGTCTCGCCGGCACGCAGGATGGTTTCATTACCAAATTAACTTACCCGAACCCGACGGTCTCCCTCCATTCCGTCGTCAATGCGGCCAACTACCTCGGAGGCGCAGTATCCCCCGGCGAACTGGTCACCCTCTTCGGATCACCCATCGGGCCTGCTGCACTCATGACGCTGCAGTTGGATTCCGCAGGGAAAGTGCGCACTACCCTGGGAGAAACGCGAATTCTGTTTGACGGGATACCCGCTGCGTTGATCTACGTCAGCACAGGCCAGGCGAGCGCCGTGGTTCCCTACGAAGTTGCCGACAAAACCCGCACTGAGGTACAGGTGGAATACCAGAGTGTAAAGTCCAATCCTGTTCTGATAGCTGTCTCGGCGGCCACGCCCGCAATCTTTACTTCCAATTCCAGCGGCACTGGCCAAGGCGCTATTTTGAATGAGAACGGCTCGCCGAATTCCGCATCCAACCCTGCGGCGCAGGGTTCCGTGATCATCATCTACGCAACCGGTGGGGGCCAAACAAACCCTGCGGGCGCGACGGCCGGCGTCACCGCAGCGGCTACCAGCCAGGTTCAGACTGTCCGCGTTGACTTCGGAAGCACCCTCGTCACCATTCCAGGTGTGGTGCAATATGCGGGCGGAGCCCCGGGCTTGGTGCAGGGAGTGCTGCAAGTGAATGTGAAGACCCCAGGTGGGCTGAACGGAAGATGGCCTGTTAGGTTGCGTTCAGGGACTGCCGCGAGCACGTTTGTGGACGTCTATTTCGCCGACCGTTAGAAAGCGGCGCGAAACGACGCCCAGGGGTACGTCACCAAATCACGAAGGAACCCGTTCTCCCAACTGAATTCTGGATGGCGCTTCAGATGATCTGTAGCGCTGAACCGGATGCCGCAACCATGGCCCGGAGCAACTTTATTTCTGCGCCGCGCCGGCGGTGACAAACTCCGGGCCTCCCGCCTTCGACACAACTTATCAGCTATCGGGAACTGCAAGTCACGCAAGCTTACCGGAAGGGCACGGCGCGCGATAGTCGCACCGGCCGCATACAACCAAATCGATTGCGAGTAACGTGCTCAATGGTCGGATGTTGCTTCCGCCATTCCTCGACGTTCTCTGCCGCTCGATACGGCTACTACCAGATCGACCACCTTTTGGTTCGGCACCCACCGAGAGTCGCCTGTCCAGGTATTGTGCAGGTCTTTCACAACCAGATCGCTGTCAAGCGAAAACAGTCTTAAAACTTTGCAGGAATAGAATTAGGAACGGCACGCGATACGGGCGAAATCGGCAATTGGCTACTGCCATGCCCCCATTTCCGATTCGTTGCTCGGCCCTGACTCGGCACCCACTGAGAGGCGTCGGTTGAGGTATGGTGCAGGTCTTTCGCAACCAGATCGCTGACCAGCCAAAGCAGTTCTAAAACCTTACAGGAATAGAATCAGGAATCGGCACGCCGATACGGGCACAATCGGCGTGCACCATTTCTGCAACCAAATCCTCGAACGGTATTTCCGCAACCCATCCAAGCGTCTGTTTCGCTTTTTCAGCCGATCCAACCAGAGGCATTTTCTCACTAGGCCGATAAAAATCAGGATCAACCACAACGTGCTTTTCCCAATCAAGGCCAACGCTGCGAAACGCCATGTGTACGAAATCCCGCACCGCATGCAATTTCCCAGTGGCAACAACGTAATCGTCACCATTGGGCTGCTGAAGCATCAACCACATCGCCCGTACATATTCCCGCGCATGGCCCCAATCGCGCCGGGCGTCCAAATTACCCAATCGCAATTCATTTGCCTGGCCAGCCAGAATGCGGGCAACTCCGGCAGTAATCTTTCGGGTGACAAATGCCCTGCCCCGTCGCGGCGATTCGTGATTAAACAAAATTCCACTCGAAGCGTGCAGCTTGTACTGCTCACGGTAATTCCGGACCAACTCAAAACTGGCTACTTTGCTGATGCCATAAATCGACCGGGGACGAAATCGCGTCGTTTCGCGCTGCGGCGACTCTTCGGCGTGCCCGAACATTTCAGACGAACCAGCGAAATAGAACTTGCAATGCGGAACCAAATCTTTAATTGCGGAAAGAAGAAAGTGCGTTCCGTTGATGTTCGTATTCAACGTAGCGAATTCATCATCAAACTCATAGCTGACAAAGCTCTGCGCCGCCAAGTGATAACACTCATCTGGCCGAACTGTGGCTACTGTCCGATAAACGGTCGGGTAACTTTCCAAAGACCCGGGATGAAGGAAAATTCGATTCTTCGATGGAATCAGATTCTCCATCCTTTCCATCGGAGCTTCCAAACCGACACGCCTCACCAAGCCATGAACTTCATAGCCTTTTTCGAGGAGCAGATCAGCAAGGTATGATCCGTCCTGGCCGTTAACACCAGTAATAAGCGCCCGTTTTTGAGCCATGTTTTCAAAGGTCCAATCCAACGCAGGCGGTTAAGCTCTTCGGCCAAGCCGCCGTGCCAGCCAAGTATGGCTCCAACGTCGTTGTAGCCCCCCCAGCGTCATCACCGACATCCAATCCCGCCAAAAACGAAGGGGATGCAATGGATTATACACGGTCCCAACCAGCAGACTCAAAAAGTACTTCGAGAAGGAAGGGACTAAAGGCTCGAAAAATTGGTCCCTGCCATCAAGCAAATAGGATGAATATCCATGAATCCATTGGAATGGAACGTATCCCGTGTGGCCTTTCACCACCTTCATGTTCTCTTTGAAGACCTGGCGCCTCCGTCCCAATGTTTTGTTATCCAAACGCATCCGGGAATTGGCAAACAATACGTTGATTCGCTTCAACGTGTAGAACTTAGACAACCGTAACCAAAAATCGTAATCAAAAGCATAGTGCAGGTCTGCATCTAACCCACCAAGAGTGGCATAAACATCGCGGCGCACAAAAGACGCAGGTTGGCAAACGTAACAGGATTTCGCTAAATCTTCAGGACTGAAATCAAGCGTTGGGTAAAGACCCAGGCTCTTTCCCTCTTCGTCGGTCCACATTCCTTCGCCATAAATGCCAGCATGGTCTTCATGCTCTATCAAGTGGGCAACTGCAGATCGTACTGCCCCTGGATAATAGGTGTCGTCGGCTGGGAGGTAGGCGAATACCGAACCGTGAGAAAGCAGGAAACCGCGCTGAACAGCGTCGCTGGCACCTCTGTCTTTCCCCGTCATGTAACGGAGCTTCCCTTTATACTTTTCCAGAATTTCAATCGTGCCGTCGGTAGAACCACCGTCGATCACAATATATTCAATGTTGGGGTAATCTTGCGAAAGCACACTTTCAATGGTCTGTTCCAGGTACTTCGCCATGTTTAAACAAGGCGTTACTACACTGACCAGCGGATAATTTTCGTTTGCTAAAGGGTAGCCCCTCTCAGCCATATTTTTTCTCCGGCACAACCGACCAACAGTGATCGCGAAAACTCGCATCACAATTTTGGTTACGTCTCTAACTAACACATCGACCAAAAAACAGTTGCCACTAATTTTTTCTACGTGGAACCGGGCCTGAATACCGAAAACATTTGGAGCACAACAACTAGTACTCCCACCCAAAAAGTCTATCACAAGGTGCCCGATTTGAACATAGATATTTTCAGCCAACCCCTTTGCTTTGAACATTATTAGGTTACAGCAAGAAAACAAGTGAGATTAATACCCGCCAGAATGCACTAGTAAGCGTGAGATATTCCTGCTGCCTTTTCCTGTCCATTCTTACAATCTTTGCCGCCTCTCCCGGCGGCCGCGCCCAATACGTCGGCGGTACTTCCGAATTGTTCCAAGAAAATTCGGGGGGGCAAATGCTTGTCGACAATGCAATCCGCTTCCGCTTTCTTGCCAAAGGAAAAACCGTGGAAGTGCCCTATGACAAAATCAACGTGCTCGAATACGGGCAAAAAGTTGACCGGCGCTACCTCAGCGCCGTCTTCATCTCTCCATTGTTCATTCTTGCCAAAACGCGCAAACACTTCTTAACACTCGGCTATGAAGACGCCCAAGGCAAACAGCAGGCGCTGGTTTTCCGCGTGGAAAAATCGGCCATTCGCTCCGTTCTGGTTAGCCTGGAAGCGCGAACCGGCAGAAAAATACAGTTTCAAGATGAAGAAGCAAGAAAGGCAGGTAAAGGATGAAGCGGCTCTTTCCAGCTCTCCTCCCGCTCCTGATCTCCCCGGTTTTCGCCGTAGACGATGCGACTGAATTATCGAAAGAAGTGGCGACCATTCGCCGAATCTTTGTAGACCGTCTCAACGGTGGTGATCAGGCGCAACATATTCGCGATATGATTATCGCCAGCCTCGACAATGCCAAACTGTTCATCGTCACCGAAAATGTCGAAAAAGCAGATGCCTTCCTCCGCGGCTCCGCAGAAGACTTGATTTTCACCGAATCTCATTCTTCAAGCGAAGGGGTGAATGCCCGTACAGCCCTCAGCCTTCCGTCCAGTTCCAGCAGCGGCAGTTCCCTACGCCGAAATCTGGGGGCGGTCAGCATCGGCGAAAACGAGTCCCAACACTCAAGCGAGCGGAAGCATGAAGCCACCGCAACCGTTCGGCTAGTGAAGAAAGATGGTGACGTAATCTGGTCCACCACGCAGGAAAGCGTCGGTGCAAAACTTCGCGGAGCCAGCGCCGACGTCGCCGAAAAGATCACCCGTAAACTGATTGACGATATCGCAAAAGCCCACAAACAGGTTAAACCACCCGCTGAATAGTTATTTACTTCAGTAACTATAATTTTAGCAGCGTTCGAAGTCGCTTTGTTTGTACGCGGCTTACTGGCACTTCAGTATGCTTCTTATCATCCATCTTCAATTGGAAAGTGGACTTAAACCAGGGAATTACTTCACGAATACGATTGACGTTAACCAGCCAGGAGCGATGGACACGCCAAAATTGATCGGGATCAAGGCTCGACTGCAACTCCTCCATCGTTCCGTAATTCGTCTCACCTTCCACAGTTGTTGCAACCAGAGAAATAATTCCGTCTTCAATGGTGGCAAAAATAATGTCGTTGGAATCCACAATCATTTGCCGGCCCGCTGATCGGACAAGAATCTTCGCCCGCACAGAAGAAGGTGAGCGCGGAACCGTCATAGCAGCCTCTGCAACGCGTGTCCGTTCCGCAATTATGCGCCTCGCGCGGTCAATTGATAGCGCAAGACGATCCTTTTCAATCGGCTTCAACAAGTAGTCGGTCGCTTCCCACCGAAACGCCTCCACCGCGTAGTTGTCGTAGGCAGTAGCAAAAACGAAATAGGGCAGCGGTACATCTTTTTCCCGCAAATTGCGGATCACACCCACCCCATCCAGTCCTGGCATTTGCACGTCTAAAAACACTAAGTCCGGCTCTGCGCTTTCAATGATTTTCACTGCCTCCAGACCGTTTTCAGCAGTGGCAATTATTTCTATGTCTGCAAAATCTTTTAGAAGAAATGATAACTCTTCCCGTGCTAACTGCTCGTCATCCACAATTACAGTCGATATTGGTGAAATTGTCGCGCGCGAGTTCATCGTGATGTTAGTATATCATCGGGCAAACCCTGGGTTTGCCCCCTTATCCTCACAGGAGTTCTTTCAGTTTGTCACTTAAATCGAATGTGAACATCGCGCCCGCCGAGGGCAAGCTCGGTATTTTGATTCCCGGCATCGGTGCCGTCAGCACCACCTTCATCGCCGGAGTCGAAGCCATTAAACGCGGCTTGGCTGAACCGATAGGTTCCCTTACACAACTTGCTACCGTCCGCCTTGGTAAGCGAACCGACGGCCGGTCGCCCAAAATTAAGGATTTCGTCCCGCTCGCCCGCCTCGAAGACCTCGTTTTTGGTGGTTGGGACATTTATAACGATACCGCCTACGAAGCCGCTGCAAATGCCAAAGTTCTCGACAAAGAGATGCTGGAAACATTACGCGAACCGCTCCAGGCCATCCGGCCAATGGCCGCAGTCTTCGATCAGGAATACGTCAAACGCATCAATGGTCCTAACGTAAAACAGGCTGCCACCAAAATGGAGAAGGCCAAAATGTTGATGGACGACATCACAAACTTCAAAAAGGACAACGGTTGCGCCCGCCTGGTCATGATCTGGTGCGGCTCCACAGAAGTTTTTCACCGCCACGGCCCGGTTCACAGCTCCCTTGCCACCTTTGAAGAGGGCTTGGAAAACAATGATCCGGAAATCGCACCAAGCCAGATCTATGCCTACGCCGCCTTGAAATTGGGTGTCCCATATGCAAACGGAGCACCAAATCTGACCACTGACGTGCCGGCGCTGCTCGAATTGGCAACCCAAAACAGCGTTCCAATTTGTGGCAAAGATTTCAAAACCGGCCAGACGTTTATGAAAACTTTGCTCGCACCGGGCTTCAAAGCGAGAATGTTGGGGATTGAGGGCTGGTTTTCTACAAATATTTTAGGCAACCGCGACGGCGAGGTTCTGGAAGACCCAGGCAGCTTTAAGTCTAAGGAAGAGACCAAGTTAAGTGTGTTGGAGCAGATTTTGCAACCAGAGCTGTACCCCCAACTTTATGGCAATTTGTACCATTCGGTGAAAATCAATTACTACCCCCCCCGTGGCGATGCGAAGGAAGGGTGGGATAATATTGATATATTCGGCTGGCTCGGCTACAAGATGCAGATCAAGGTGGATTTTCTCTGCCGGGATTCAATTCTCGCCGCACCGTTGGTGCTGGACTTGGTGTTGTTTTTAGATTTGGCGCAACGCGCCGGCATGAAGGGAATTCAAGAATGGCTGTCTTTCTACTTCAAGGGCCCGATGACTGCACCCGGTCTTTATCCAGAGCACGATATATTCATTCAGCTCATGAAGTTGAAAAACACGCTACGCTGGATGAAGGGCGAGGACTTGATCACACACCTCGGTCTAGAGTATTACGACTAATCGTCAGGAAGTACGTTTCGTTTCAATGAAAGTATTAGTAATCGGCGGCACCCTGTTCATCGGACGGACTTTGGTCCAAGAGTTGGTTAAGGCTGGACATGAAGTGACTGTGCTTCATCGAAAGCCGGAGCATGACCTCGGGAAAAAAGTTTTAAATTTGCAAGCGGATCGCAATGATGCAGTTCAAATCAAAGCGGCGCTTGCGGGTAAGAACTTCGAGGTAATCTTCGACAATGTCTACGATTGGGAACGTGGCACGACATCGGCGCAGGTGGAAGCCTGCGCCCGTGCTGCATTTAGCGATTCCCTCAAGCGTTACGTTTATATTTCCACCGTTGCAGCCTATGCAGACGGTTTGAATCACTACGAAGGCGACGCACTGGCCGCGGAAAACCACCCCGATGCCTATGTTCGCAACAAAGCGATGTCTGAGCGGATGCTATTCCGCCTCCATCAGCGCCACAATTTCCCTGCCGTAACTCTGCGCCCTCCTTTCGTCTATGGTCCTGGTAACCCTTATTACCGGGAAGCTTTTTTCTGGGACCGCATTCGTGAAGGCCGCCCAATCATCGTGCCCAGCGATGGCCGCCGCTTGATGCAATTTGTTTATGTCCGCGATCTTGTCCAGGCCTGCATGCGGGCGATGGAAGAACCGGCAGCCATTGGGCACGCCTTCAATATCGCCAGCCCCAAGCCCTCCACCCAAAACGACGTGGTCCAACTGCTGGCTGACGTTGCCGGCAAAAAAGTAGAAATTATCCGTATTCCCCGGGAGCGAATTTTGCGCGCCGGCGGCCACCCGCTAGGGCCGCAAATCTACTTCGGCATGTACTTCGACCTGCCACCGATCACGATGCTGGTGACCAAGGCGCAACGTGTGCTGAAGTTCAAGCCAACCGATTTTGCTACAGGCCTGAAAGAAACCTACAAGTTTTATAAAACGCACAACCACTTCCCTGTCCCGAACTTCGCCTTCGAAGATTCGCTGCTGACGAAGCTGGCCACGCCGATCGCCAGACCAGTAACGGCTTAGTCAGTCGACTTTTGCCACTTGCCGGCAGCACGAATTTATCCCGGCGACTGTTGTGCTGCCGTGGCGTCCCGACCGATTTCGCCACAGGCTTGAAAGAAATCTACAAGTTTTATAAAACGCACAACCACTTCCCTGCCCCGAACTTCGCCTTCAAAGATTCGCTGCTGACGAAGCTGGCCGCCGACGATCGCCAGACCAGTAACGGCTTAGTCAGTCGTTTGGGTAATTTGTTAGCATAACATACCGCTCCCTTGCGGTCACGGCTCGGTTAAGATGCTTATTAACAATAACTTACCGAGCCGCGCGAGCTAGCAAGCGGTCTGCTAATTGCTGAAACGATGCACTAGTCGGTCGACTTTTGCCACTTGCGGACTTGGAGCACGAATTTGTCCCGGCGCTGTTTTACTGCCGCGGCGTCCTTTTTCGACCAATCGTAGAAGCCCTTGCCCGATTTCGCTCCCAGATTTCCGGCCGCAACCAGGTCTTGCAACATCTGCGGGGCGCGCTTTTCGGTGTTTAGATCCTGCGCCACGTAATCAACTATGCTCTTGGCCATGTCGAGCCCGACTAGATCCTGATGCTCGAAGATGCCGTACATCGGCAATCGCAGCCCGAACCCGGACATCGCGGCTAAATCTACATCCTCCACATCGGCGATGCCTTCCTGGACAATGTGAATCGCTTCGCGTACCAAGGCCATTTGCAAACGGTTGCCGAGTTGCCCGGGTGTGTCGCGTTTTACCATCACCGGAACCTTGCCACACAAGGTGAGCAGGTCTCGAACCTCTTCGGCTATCGCACGGCTGGTTTTTGCTCCAAGTACAATTTCCACCAACGGCATGAGGTGCGGCGGGTTCCAGAAATGCGTAGTCATTACGCGTTCCGGGTGCTTACATTTTGCGGCAATGCCGGTAACGCTGAGCCCGCTGGTATTGGTCGCCAGTACAGCTTCGGGCTTGGCCAGGGCATCCATCCGGGCAAACAGGTCCTGCTTGAAGGCCATGTTTTCTGGTGCCGATTCCACCACAATATCGACCGTCGCAATTGTGCCGTCGAAATCGGCTGAGCAAGACAGCAAGGTTCGCGCTTTGGCGGCCCGGGCCGACTCCATTAATCCATGCGATTCGAGCAGTTCAATTTGATCGAGGGCCTTCGCCAGCCCCTCGGCTGCGGTTGCTTCAGACCGGCTTAAGATCACGGTTTGCAATCCGCCGTAGGCCAAAGCGCCGGAGATTCCGGGTCCCATCATTCCTGTGCCGATTACGGCTGCTGTTTCAAATTTCATTTCTTAACTCGATCTTCAATCTGCGGCATGACTTGGTGCTGCGGTTTATCAGCACCGGCGATTCCGGGGCCTATCGTTCCTATGCCGATTACGGCTGCTGTTTCAAATTTCATTTCTTAACTCGATCTTCAATCTGCGGTGTGGCTTGGTGCCGAGGTTTCTTATCGCCGACGGTTCCGGGTCCATGATGCCTGCTCCGATTACGACTGCTGGTCCAAATTTCATTCGCTCCAACTCGATCTTCAGGCTGCGGCATGGCTTGGTCCCTAGGTTTATCAGCGCCGGCGATTCCGGGTCCCATCATCCGTGCCGATTCCGGCTGCTGTTTCAAATTTCATTCGCTCCAACTCGATCTTCAGGCTGCGGTATGGCTTGGTGCCGAGGTTTATCAGCACCTGCGATTACGGCTCCTGTTTCACATTTCATTCACTCCAACTCGATCTTCAGGCTGCGGTACGGCTTGGTGCCGAGGTTTATCAGCACCTGCGATTACGGCTGCTGTTTCAAATTTCATTCACTCCAACTCGATCTTCAGGCTGCGGCATTGCTTCGTGCCGAGGTTTATCAGCACCTGCGATTACGGCTGCTGTTTCAAATTTCATTCACTCCAACTCGATCTTC
>JBBRJC010000043.1:0-12889 GCA_038220135.1 Bryobacterales bacterium
GGCGGAAGTTTGCACTCCACGGAAAAGCAATTGGGGCATGCTGAGCTGTTGTGAAGGTGTCGGATCGTTGACCATCAACAAGGCATCGGAAATGGTGCCATTGGTTCTGCTGGTAACGTTGGTATTCAAAGAGACCTGAACGTTTGTTGTGATTGTGGGGGCACCACCAGTAGGGGGAACACAGTTGAAGACCAGATCCCCAAGTTTTTCAGTCAGACCGGGAACCCGCACGAGGGGCGGGACTGCTCCGTTTAGGTCACAGCGAACGGCTCCTAACGATGTGCTGCTGTGCGGAAGCACATTCAGAACGACAAACACCCTCTTTGCGGCGCTGCTTCCATCGGCCCTCGCTACCGTTACAAAAGCCGGATATCTCCCCGGAGCAAAGCCTACGGGGTTGACTGTCAACGACAGCGATGACGGCGTTGTACCGGACGCCGTCGAAATGGTTAACCAATTTGTGCTTGGCGGAGCGAGATCGAGCACTCCAGAAGTCGTCGCAATTGCTGTAAACGCCACCGGTCCTCCGCTGCTATTGACTGGAAAAGGGATGGCCGCCGGCAGCGGGCCTCCAAGGGTATACGTGAATACGATACCTTCTGGCACGGTGAGGCAATTGGTAGTGCAAGTGTAGATGAAGCTATTTGTGGAAGGGCCAAATCTAGGGACGTCGGACGTGGTATCAGAACCATCCGAAGTGCTTTGAGGACCGAGAGTGCCAGCCACGGACGCAATAGACGCCGTGGCTGATGCATACGCGGTAATTATGCCGAAAGTGAATGACTCAAGCACTGCGGAGTCCGCGTCGGTCACCTCCCAAACCGCTGTGGCTGAACCCCCCGAAATCACCAATGGGGCAATACCCAGCGAGGCATCGCCAAGCGTTGCCGAAGTCGTTTGTGCAATTGCCGTAAACAGTCCGGCACCCTGTGCGTCTGTCGTAATCAACCGTGCTTTGCCAGATGAGGTAGATCCCGCCGTTTGGTTAATTGTGGCGTAAAGGGAAACGCCTGCGGGGATGTTCGTGAAGCGCGCAATTAAGCGTGTGCCCTGAGTTGCTAACCCGGCAAGGTTGACGCTTGTTGGCAATGCGGAATTGTAATACCCGGTCTCAGTTCCATAGGCTGTGCCAAAAACCGGCTGGTCGGCGAGGGCCGTGACATTGGAAAAGGTTGTGGCTTTGTTTCGCCGACGCATTGAGGAGGCGAATCCCTCATCGAAGCGGATCAAATTGTTGACGACGCCACCGTTTGCGATGGTTGAAGCCAGTAGCGACACGTTCTCCCCATTTGGATTGGTAAAGCTCAGAGCCGGAATGTTCCCACCTGCCGCAGTTTGCAGTTGCATGGACTGTCCGGCAACGACGAAACCAACTCGCTGCTGCGGCTCGTCAAGGGGCACGAAAGAGGTTGATCCAAATCCCGTAACAAAGGCCAGAATTGGGGAGGGCTGCGGGGCCGCACGTGGCCCAATAGTGTTGGCGTTTACGCGGATGTTGGTGATTCTGTAAAGCACGGATGTGGTTGTGCCAGTGAAAGGCACGTTACGAAACGTAAGCGCAGTAGGTGTGGACCACGGCGTGAAGCGCGGGTCCCCGGCACTCGCGGCCAACACACCTTGAAACAAATTTGTACCCAATACCGGAACTGCGGGATCACCGATGAAAAGGAGAGCATCTGTCTCGTTGGTGGCCGCGTTTAAGATTCTGTTTGCAATTTGCGCATTCAGAAATACTTTGACGTCGATATAGTTCGTAAAGCCGGTGGGAGGTGGAATTCCGCCCGTGCATGAAAAGCGAAAGTCCCCAACAAGTTCCGCCTTCCCTTCACTTCGTAGGAATGGCGCATCGGCATCGACGTAGCAGCGCAGAATTTGCCCGTATGCCAAACTCGCCAGAACAATATGCACAAACAAAGCAACGCAAAAAATAGTAGGACGCATCGAAGTTGTTGACAAAGGCATTTCTCACTATCGAAACGCCGATTATACCAATAACCATCCAATGCGCCCCCAAAATGCCTACAACAACCTGAAATTAACCTCAATTTTCGCTTCTACATCCACCGCTAGCCCATCCTTCATCGCCGGTTCAAATCGCCATTTGTTCACAGCTTCAATCGCCTTCAAATCCAGGCGCGGGTCGAGGCCGCCAATCACCTCAACGTCTTTCGGCAAACCCTTGCTGGTAACAATCAGGTGCAGTTTTACCGGACCTTGAATCTTGTCCTTTTTTGCCGATTCTTCATAACTGGGCTCTACCTTAAAGATCAGCTTCGGGCTGGAAACGCCATTGCCCACCTTCTCCACCTTCTGCGCAAAAGCGACATTGTTGGTAGATACCCAGACGCTCGCCGCTGCGATCCCAAGGCACATCGAGCCAACCAAAATCCGCGCTGCCCGAGCAGGCATTTTCGGCTTATTATCGAATAATTTCATAATTCTCTCCTCTAATGAATTGCAATCGAACAATCCGAGCGCCACCTCTTGGCCCCGGGGTTGGGTTAAAATACTCACAGCTTCCACCAGCCGCGTGGCATAAGACGGAATTTGGGCTGAGGCAGCTTCGTCACAGGCCAGCTCACGCATCGCCGCCAGCCGCCGTTGCGCATATCTCAATGCCGGATGAAAACTAACCGGCATCGTTAGAAATAGCAGGCACAGATTCCAGGCAAAATCGTTGCGCTCAATGTGTGCACGTTCATGCGCCAGAACGGCGTTAAGCGTCGGCCGTTCTGCATTGTTTGCGAACTTACGTGGCAACAGAATGACCGGTCGCCGATAGCCAAAGGTCATGGGAGTAGACACGGAATCGCTAACCAGGATTTCACCGTGCAAGGGCTGGGCAATATGCAGCCAATTATTTACACGACGCAACCCGGCAATCAATCGTCCCGCAGAAATGGCTAGGAATAACAGATAGCCGGCGCTCAGCCAGCCAGCCGCAGTGCGCGCCCCTGGACTTGTCAACGCTCCGGTTGCATCAACAACAAACCGGTATGTTTTTGTTTTATTCGTGACTGACGGCAAAACACCATGTGGCAAAGCTGGAACGATCACGCAAAGACATAGAACCACGGCCCAAAGTATGTAGCGCAGCCGCGCCGGTGCCTGGTGCAGTGCACGGTCAGCCAATGCTCCGGCACATATAATGATGCAGATTTGCCAGCATGCGCTGACCAGGAATTGCAGTATGGCGGAGTCAATTTGAGCCATCGGCGGCCTCCTTCACTTTCCGTTGTAGTTTTTCCAGTTTGGCCGGGCTCAGCTGCTGCGTTTCAAGCAACCCCATTACCAATTCCTCGGCCGAGCCGCCAAACATACGGTCAATAATATCTTTCATAGTTTGCTGTACCGCTTCCAGCTTGGTTTCAGCAGCGCTATAAATGTATGCCCGATCTTCCAGCTTTCGCTTCGCCTTACCTTTCTTTTCCAGCAGATTGAGCATAGTCTGAACGCTGGTGTAAGCCGGAGGCGGGTCCCCGGGCATCTGTTGCCGGACCGTTTCCACCGAGGATGGACCACTGCTCCAGAGAATCTTCATGATCTCCAGTTCGATCGGTGTGAGGTGATTACTTGGTTTACGTGCCATGTCCTAATCTATTAGGAGTGTGGGGCGAAATCGAATTGTTGTCAACTAATTAATTAGGAGTCCGTCTTTTTTCCAATCAGGAGGCGCAAAACACCGCAGGATGAAAAAACTCGCTATTATTTCGCGATTGGTAGCCGATGAGTTCTGTGTCACCTTCAATGAGGAAGGGCAAGGGGTTTCAGTCCTAATCGCTTCTTTCGCTGGAATTCAGTGATGGCAAATCCGAGCCTGCGTACAGAAACCGAACGTATAAGAATGTCGGTTCGTGCCGGAAGGACGAGCGGCCATTCAGGCTCCCCCACAACATACTCATCCTCAAATGTTCTGATTCTTTGGATTTAGTAATGCTATACTTGTTTTGTCGAACCTAAATGAGTGGGCGAAAGCCCACTTTTTTATTGGTAAAGGGCAAGTAGCAACCAATGGCTTTGGCCACTCAGAATGTAGTCGAAAGAATCGCGGCGGTAGCAGAACGAATTGGCAACCAACATGGTGTCGAAATCGTAGATGCTGAACTTATGGGTGGCGGAATCCACCGCGTTCTTCGTGTCTATATTGATAAGCCAGAAGGCGTTACTCTCGATGATTGCCAGAACGTCTCCCACGAACTGGGTGAGGTTCTTGATGCCGAGGATGTCGTTCCAGGTGCTTATACCTTGGAAGTGAGTTCGCCCGGCGTGGACCGTAAGCTTACGAAAGCAAAGGATTTTGAGCGGTTTGTGGGCCAGAAAGTTAAAATTGCCTTAAAGCAGGCAGTGGATGGCTCCAAACGGGTGGAAGGTGTCCTTCAAGCGTTCAGCAATGACGTGGCAACACTTACAGTTGCACAGGGCAAGAATAAGGAACCTAAACAGGTTCTTATTGAACTGAATGAGATTGACAAGGCAAATTTAAAGTTCGAGTGGTGAGTCCCGGCCCGCGAACTGGAAAAGAGAGTGCACCTTGGGAAGCATATACCAATCTATTGAAATTCTAAGCAAAGAAAAGGGAATTGACCCCCAAATCGTGATGGATGCTGTTAAGGACGCCATGCTAGTGGCGGCGCGTAAGCATTTCAAAACGAATGAAGAGCTTGCGTCTGAGTTCGACACGGCTTCGGGTGAAATCCAGATCTTTGCGGTTAAGAAGATTGTTGATGAAGCCAGTGATCCGACGCATGAAATTTCACTGCGCGACGCGCAAAAGATCGATCCCAGCGCTGAAGTCGGCGGTGAAGTCCGTTTCCCGAAGAAAGCCGAAGGGTTGGGCCGCGTTTCTGCACAAACCTTTAAACAGGTAATTCTTCAGAAGCTGCGCGAAGCCGAGCGAGACACGATTTTCACGGAATACGCGCATCGTGTGGGCGAGCTTGTGACGTGTGTCGTTAAACGCATTGAAGGCCCGGATCTGATACTGGACATGGGTAAGACGGAAGCCCGTTTGCCGAAAAAGGAACAGTCTCGTCTTGAGAACTTCTCCGTCAGCGATCGTGTCCGTTGCATCATCAAAACAGTGGAAAAGAGCGGCAAGAATGCCGGGGTTATTCTGTCTCGTGCCGATGGTGAGTTTGTTAAGCGTTTGTTTGAGCAGGAAGTGCCGGAAATCTACGACAACACTGTCGTAATTAAGGCTTGCGCTCGTGAAGCTGGGGAACGGACTAAGATCGCAGTATTCAGCCGTGATCGTGATGTGGATTGCGTCGGTGCGTGCGTCGGAATGAAGGGCATGCGTGTGCAGTCGATCATTCGCGAATTGCGCGGAGAAAAAATCGACATTATTGAATACTCCGAAGACCCGATCAGCTTTGCCACTCATGCGCTGAGTCCCGCCAAGATCAGCCGTGTGACTATTCTGGATATTATGGAACGGCATATGGAAGTGATCGTCGAAGACACTCAATTGTCGCTCGCAATCGGTAAGAAGGGTCAAAACGTTCGCCTTGCTGCAAAATTAATCGGCTGGAAAGTCGATATTAAGAGCGAGGAAGAGAAGCGTCAGGAAGTGGAATCGCAGATGTCGTCCATGATCGTGCCTGGTGCGCCTGTGAGCGTGCTGATGGAACACGGCCTTACCGACGATATCATCGAAAAGCTCATCGCCGCCGATATTGGCACAGTGGAAAGACTGGGCAATATGACGCCGGAAGATTTGGAAGCATTGCCCGAAGTGGATCTGGAAATGGTTGAAAAGATTCAGTTCGCGGTGAATGGATATTACAGTCAGTTTGAATATACGTCCGCTCAAGTGCCTGCCGGTGAGGCAAGCCTTGAAGAGACCGAATCGGCCGCCGCAAATCAGGCCGAAGTTGATGCAGTGCCGGTGACCGAAGCACCTGTGGTGGAAGTACCGGATGTTCCGGAAGTTGCAGCCCCGGAAATTGTGGAAGTAGTGGAGACGGTGCCTGAAGCAGCTGATGCGAAGCAGCGCACCGAGGGAGAACAGTCTTAGAATCTGATACCATTGATTGGGACATCCCAACCACAACGAGCGACGGTATCAGCAGACGTCCAACGTATGAGTAAAATCCGTATCAACGAACTGGCCCGGGAGCTAGAAGTAAAACCGAACGCTATTATTGACCTCCTCCCGGAGCTGGGCGTGAATGAAAAGAAGACCCACTCCAGTTCGATTGAGGTAGACGTCTCGCTAGTAATCCGTGAACGGCTTGCCGGCATGGGCGAAAAGACTGAGGCTGAATCGACGCACGATTCGGAAGCACCCCGTGTGCGTCCGGATGCGTCCGGCCATAACGTGACTGAGACTCCTATAAAGGTTGACTCGCCGAAAGCCGCCGAACCTACCCATCACGCTGTGAAGCACGCGGCTGAAACTCCACAGACTACTGTAGCGGCAGTTCCTACCCAGGCACCACCTGCACCAGCTGCGACAGATGCCCCTGTGCGGCGCCCATCGCCCATGCCGATACGGCCACCACTTGCATCTGGCACAACGCCACGGATCGTAGTTCCACCTGTGAATCCTCCGGCAGCACCACCAAGTATTCCGGTTCCCCCACCGGCGCCAGTGCAAGCAGCGGCACCTGTTGCGCCTCCGGTTGCAGTACCTGTGCCGGCAGCGGCACCCGCAGCCGCAGTGCCAGCAACTCCCGCAGCGCCAGCAACTCCAGCCTTGCCGGCTGCTCCTGCTGTGCCAGCAATGCCCCAGGCACCTGCGCGTCCTGCGCCTCAGCGCGGCGCAAGCATCCCGGCTCGTCCCCTGCCAACGGGCCCCAAGCCCGGACAGATTTTGAGTGGTCCACGTCAACCGTTCCCGCTGACGCCCCATGCCCCTGCGATTCCGCGGCCCCCCGTGGCGCATGCACCATCTTCGGCAACACCCGGCGCACCTCGGCCGCAATCTCCGCCGCAGATGCCGCGTCCTCCTATCCGGCCTACCAATCCGGGAGGGCCTGATCGTCCGCAAGCTCGCCCTCAAGGTGGACATCAACATCCCACTAGCAGCCATCAACAGGGTGGACAACATCAGGGCCAAGGCATTAAGCCACCGCTTGCAGGTCAGCCTGCGGCGCGTCCCATTGTTCCGCCTCGCGCTGATATTTTAGAACGGCTGCGACAGCAGCAAACTCTGCCAGCCAAAGTCATGCCGGGTGCTCCTGCACCTCGTCCTGGCGCTCCAACTGGCGCTCGGCCTGGCGCTCCAACGCCTGGTCAGCCGATTTATCAAGGCCGGGTTCGCCCAGGCCAAGCCATCCCTGCGCGTCCTGGTGGGCCTGGTTCTCCTGGTAGCGGTGGCGGTGGTTACAATAGCGGCGGATATCAAGGTCCTGGTGGCCCTGGCCGTCCCGGCGGCGGTGGCTTTCAACAGCGCCGCGGTCCACACCCAACCTCACCCGGTCGTGGCGGCGCTATGCCGCTTGAGCCGCAGGTTATTCCGGTTACTACCGACACACGTCGCCCGACCGATGCTGCTAAGCGGCGTCATGATCCGGCCCGTGATCGCGAAAGTGAGCGCGAAGGCAAGCTGAAGCCAATGCACAGGCGGTACGAAGTTCCTGAACTTCCTCCGATCGATCGCGAAATTACGATTTCCGAAGGCATTACGGTTAAAGAGCTTTCCGAGAAGTTGGGCGTAAAAGCAAACCTGCTCATCAAAAAGCTGGTGGATGTGAAGAAGGTTTTTGCTTCCATCAATCAGACTCTCGATTCGAAACTGGCCGGCGAACTGGCGCGCGAATTTGGCGCTTCGGTGAACAAGGTCACCTACGAACAAGAGAAGATGCAGGACGTTGATCAAACTGAAGATCCGGCAGATCTGGTGCATCGCGCCCCTGTGGTAACCATCATGGGTCACGTCGATCACGGTAAGACTTCGCTGCTCGACGCCATACGCTTCTCCCGTGTTGCAGAACGCGAAGCTGGCGGAATTACACAGCACATTGGTGCTTATCAAGTTGAAAAGAACGGCAAGAAGATCGTCTTCATCGATACCCCGGGTCACGAAGCGTTTACCCGCATGCGTGCTCGCGGTGCGAAGGTAACTGATATTGTCATCCTCGTAGTTGCTGCCGATGACGGCGTTATGCCGCAAACCAAGGAAGCGATTGCTCACGCCAAAGCGGCTGGGGTGCCAATTATTGTTGCCATAAACAAGGTAGACAAGCCTGACGCTCAAATCGACCGTATCAAGCAGCAACTGACCGATCAAGGTTTGCTTGCTGAAGATTGGGGCGGCGATACAGTGATGGTGCCGGTTTCAGCGAAAGCCAAAACGGGTCTTGATTCATTACTGGAAATGATTTTGCTGGTCGCGGAAATACTCGATTTGAAGGCCAATCCGAATCGCCCGGCGATGGGTTCGGTCCTCGAAGCGGAACTCGACAAGGGCCGTGGGCCAGTTGCCACCGTACTTGTTCGTAACGGTATCTTGCGCGTGGGTGACTTCTTCATCTGCGGCTCGGTATTTGGCAAGGTTCGCGCCATGTTTGATGATCGCGGCACCTCGATTCGCGAGGCTGAACCGTCGATGCCGGTTGAAGTTTTGGGTCTGGAAGCAGTGCCTGAAGTTGGGGATACCTTCCAGGTTGTTACCGATACCGCGAAAGCGAAGCAGATTGTCATGTACCGCGAATCACAAGCGCGTGAAGTGGCGATGGCTAAGAACAAGCGCATCACACTCGAACAGCTCAACGCGAAGATGCACGAGGGCGAAACCAAGGACCTTAACATCATCGTCAAGACCGACGTGGGTGGTACCGCAGAAGTGCTGGCCGATATGCTGGTCAAGTTATCCACTGACAAGGTGCGGGTACGCGTACTAACTGCCGGCGTTGGTGCTATTACGGAAACCGACGTATTGCTGGCAACGGCCTCAAACGCCATCATTATCGGCTTCAATGTGAAGCCGGAACGTACGGCGCAACAGGTTGCGGCTCGCGAGAAGATCGACATTCGTCTGCATTCGATCATTTACGAAGTTACAGACCAGATCAAGCGAGCCATGGTCGGCATGCTGGATCCTGTGTACAAGGAAGTGTACAAGGGCAAGGCGGAGGTTCGCGAAGTGTTCCGCATCAGCAAGGTGGGCACGGTGGCCGGTTGTATGGTCATCGACGGCTCGATTGGCCGCGACAACGAAGTTCGCCTGATGCGCGATGGTGTGTTGGTTCACACTTGCCGCGTGTTGGCTCTGAAGCGGTTCAAGAACGACGCAAGCGAAGTGAAGGAAGGCTACGAGTGCGGTATTTCGCTCACCGGCTACAACGATATCAAGAACGGCGATATTATTGAAACCTTCATCAACGAGCGAGTCAATCATCCGCTGGACTAAACCAGCGGATTAGATGAAACGATAGACAATGAAAAACCCGGGCCATGTGCCCGGGTTTTTTGTTTCAGTGATGATCCGCTCGTCCTTCTCGATCTTTCCGACACGAAGGAAGATGACCCGATGAGCAAGCATTGCAATATCATGTTCGTGGGTAACCAGGATGATGGTATTCAAGCGGTTTCGATAAAACGATAGACAATAAAAAACCCGGGCCATGTGCCCGGGTTTTTTGTTTTAGTAATGAGCCAACTTTACTTGATCCGCTCGTCCTTCTCGATCTTTCCGTCGCGAAGGAAGATCACGCGATGAGCATGCATGGCGATGTCATGTTCGTGCGTAACCAGAATAATGGTGTTGCCTTGCTGGTGCAGGCGTTCAAATAATCCCATGATTTCATTGCCAGTTGCTGTGTCCAATGCACCAGTCGGTTCGTCAGCAAGCAGAATAGAGGGATTTGTAACCAGTGCCCGCGCAATCGCCACGCGTTGCCGCTGACCGCCGGAAAGCTCGTTCGGTTTGTGGTACATCCGCTGGTCCAAATCCACCTGCCGCAGCGCCTGAATTGCACGCTCTATCCGAGCCTGGCTCTTGATCCCCGAATAAATCAGAGGCAATTCCACGTTATGCAATGCCGTCGCACGGGCAAGCAAATTGAAGGTTTGGAAAACAAACCCAACTTCCTTGTTCCGAATGTGCGCCAACTGGTCGTCGTTCATGTCGCTGACCAGGCTTCCGTTGATGAAAAAGTCGCCTTTTGTGGGCGAATCCAGGCAACCGATAAGGTTCATCAAGGTCGATTTGCCCGAACCCGATGGTCCCATAATGGCTACATACTCGCCACGCTTGATCTCGATGTCCACTCCGGAAACCGCATTGATGGTTTGGTCGCCCATCATGTAAGTTTTCCAGAGGTCGTATGTACGAATTACGATCCCGTCCCGACGAAGTTGTTCGCCTTTTGCTAATTTATCTTCGGTTGCCGTTGCCATGCTCTATTTTTCCAGACCCTATGATTCTGACTTGACCGGGCTCTTGTTGTCTACTTTTACCTTCGCCTCATTTTTCAGAGTGCGAATGATCTTGTAGCTTCCAGTGATAATTTCTTCACCATCTTTGATCCCGCTCAACACTTCAATATCCGTCGCGCCAGTGATGCCCGTCTCAACTTTCCGGAAAATTGCCTTCTCGCCGGAGATCACAAAAACACCTTGCACCTCTTCCTTGCGAGCTTTCAGCGTTGCCGGATCGCTCACCGGAGGGGCATCTTTCTGCCCTTCCTTCTTCGGCTCCAGATCGCCCTTCTGGCGAATCGTCAATGCCTGAATCGGAATGGTTAGGGACTTCTCGCGAGTTGCTGTCGTAATCTTAGCAGTACAGCTCAAACCAGGTCGAATTTCATCTGGTGGATTGTCCAAAACAACCACCACTTTAAAGTCCTTAGCTTCCTGGCTGGAGATCGCGCTTTGCGAAGCAGCAAGGCCGGTTGAGCGCAAAATCGCAGTGTTGCCAATCTCGATCACATGGCCCTTAAATGTCTTGCCTGGGATGGCGTCAATAGTAATGTTAGCGACTTGATCCAGCTTCACATTGACTATGTCCGTTTCATCCACCTTCACCTCAGCCGTAATTAACGACATATCGGCGATGGTCATGATCAGGCTCGCTGCGGAATTCTGAATACCAGGAACCACAGTTTCACCGACGCGAACCGGCAGATTCGTTACCACCCCATCAAGTGGAGCGAAGGTTATGGTGCGGTTCAAAACGTCATCTGCACGGCGCAAATTGGCTTGGGAAACCGCAACACGCTTTTGCGAACTGTTCAGTTGTGCGCGAAACTGCTCGCGCTGCGCTTTGGCTTGTGCAATGCGGGCTTCCGATTCGTGAATGGCAGCACTGTAGGTCTCCAGTTCTGCGGCGCGCATATCGTAATCCTGACTGGAAATCAGCCCTTCCGGCTTCAACTTCTTGGCCCGATCCATATTCAAACGCGACCGCGTCATGTCACTCTTGGCGCGCTCAAGCGAAGCTTCCAGCGTCATGATTCCCTGATCCTGTGCCTTCAGTGCAGCCTCGGCCGATGCCGAGTCAGCTTCTGAAACACTGACAGTGGCTCTTTGAGCAGCCACATCTGCTTCCGGCTGAATCGATTCCAGCTTCGCCAAAATCTGCCCTTTGCGCACTCGCTGGCCCTCAGTCACAAGAATCCCCGTGATTCTAGCCGCAGCCTGTGCGTTACTGCCGATGTTGATATAGGTTTTGGGTTTGATCTCGCCCGACGCTGTTACCAGGGCGGTTAAATCCTGTCGTGCCGAACGGCCCGTTTGGACAGTGACGACGCTCTTTTGACTGTATTGAATGCTGGCGTAGATGCCTCCGCCAACAAGCAGCAGCACAACGACACCAACAACTATTTTCCACGTTTTCACTGAAAGGGACTCCTAGAGTGTTTAGACGGCGGACATAGACCAAAAGTTCAAATTTTTCGTCTCACTGAAACGTGCGTGTCAGTTGGCTGTCAACCACTTCACGCTCAATGGTACTGATCTGCCACAAGCCATCGAATCGGTCATACCAGACGAGATTTGGGCACAAGCATTGTCGGAGGCCGCACGCAAAGCCGTATCTTTTGCGGCTCCCGATGCCGTACGGCAGGCAGAGCGGCCTTGGTACCCCATGCAAACTTCCACGCGAAAGGTGCTGATACCCATGCTGGAATAAATCATCAGGCCAATGAAAATCGCCAGAACTGCCGCAATTGCCAATCCCGCTTTTAGCTTCACTTGGCCACTTCCTCAAAGAAATTACCCATTTTGCGATATTTTTCATACCGCTGGTCAATCAATTCCTTCGCGGTAAGTGAACTCAATTCAGCAAGTGCCTTGCGGACAGTCTCAGCCAGATAAACCGCTGCCTGATCATAATCGTTGTGCGCGCCACCCATCGGTTCTGGAATCACACCATCGATCAGCCCAAGCTCCAACAAGTCCGGCGCTGTAAGCCGCAACGCTGCTGCGGCCAGCTCAGCTTTTCCGGAATCGCGCCAAATGATGGCCGCGCAACTTTCCGGACTGATCACGCTATAAACTGTGTTCTCCAGCATGTAAACCCGGTTTGCCACGCCCAGCGCAAGCGCTCCACCACTTCCACCTTCGCCAATTACAACGCTGATTACCGGCGTTGTGAGGCGCGCCATTTCGCGCAAATTCACAGCAATTGCTTCAGCCTGGCCACGCTCTTCGGCGTCGATGCCCGGGTAAGCGCCAGGGGTGTCCAGCAGGCAAAGAATCGGCCGGTTGAACTTTGCGGCCATATTCATTACCCGCATTGCTTTGCGGTAGCCTTCCGGCTTAGGCATGCCAAAGTTACGAATCAGTTTTTGCTTCGTGTCGCGGCCCTTTTGATGACCAAGCGCCATTAGCGGATTGCCATCGAAGAACCCCATTCCGCTTACGATGGAAGGATCGTCCCCAAAAAACCGATCGCCGTGAATCTCACTAAACCCGGTAAACAGGCGGTCGAAATAGTCGAGGG
>JBBRJC010000044.1:0-12790 GCA_038220135.1 Bryobacterales bacterium
TCGATTCCACTTCTTCAGGGGCCGCGCCAATTAGATTCGTGCGCACGCTGACAATGGGCAAGTCCACATCGGGGAAACGGTCCACACCTAGCTTTGTATAGGAAACGGCACCAATCACAACCATCGCCAAAATCAACATGACGGCGAATACAGGACGGCTTACACAAACCTCTGCTAGTTTCTGCATTCCTTAAAGTCTCGACACCACAACACGCTGGCCTTTCGTCATGCGGTCGGTTGCGTTCGTAACAACGGCAGAGTTAACTTCCAAACCTTGCAGCACTTCCACACGATCCCCCGGCAGCCTGCGGCCGCTATGAATAATCCGGTCTTCCAACTGATCATTCTTCACAACAAACACACGTTCGGTGCCAGCAAAACTAACCACCGCTGCAAACGGCACGGTGATCCCGCGGGCTGAAGCGTCGACAGTTATCGTGCCTTGTACAAACGATCCTGGCCGCAGTTTCCCATCCATATTCGGCATTTCCCCTTCAATGGAAAGTGACCGGCTCGCCGCATCGATTGCCGGACTCAAACGCACCACACGTCCCATCCGCTTGCCTTGGCCGCCTTCCAACTCCACTTCAATGGGTTGGCCAAATTTAACTTTAGCCGCTTGCCGCTCCGGCACTTCCAGACGAATACGCAACGGATTCTGCCGTACCAAAGTTGCCACCGTCGCATTCACTGGAAGGTATTCCCCCACCGAAGTTTGCCGGCGTGTAATCGCACCACTGAACGGCGCTTTGATTTGCGTGTCCTGCAACTGCTGCCGTGCTAAAGATAGCTGTGCGCGCCGCTCAATCAATTGCGCTAACAGCTGAGCAACCTGTTCCTTGGCCGCCTGATATCGCGCTTCAGCCGCAGACTTCGCCACTAGTGATTTCTCAAAGTCCACGCGGGATAGCACGCCCTGGTTATACAGCTTTTCCGTATTGAGGCCAATCAACGTAGCTTCCTTCAAGCCAGCCGCCGCCTGCCGTACCATCGCTGTATTTTCAGGCACAACCACATCGCTGGTTGTTGCTCCAATCCCCAACTGTGCCCGAGTTTGTTCCACCTGCCCTTCGGCTTGTTTCACTCGGAATTCGTAGTCGTCTTTTTCCAACTCTGCCAAAATCTGGCCCGCTTGAACTTGGGTGCCCAAATCGACGTTCAGCTTAATCACCCGGCCCGCCACCTTTGTGCCCAGTGTCGCCACATCCTCCGCAAACAGTTCACCATTGGCTACAACTATTTCCGGAATGCTTTCTATAGACGCACGCTGCACGGTAACAGCAACAGATTTTGTCTCTTTGGCAGCAGCAGACGTAGGTGTGGAATAAGGTCCGCTGCAGCCGGTCAAAAGTGACACAGCAGCGGCGGCAACAAAGGCGACTCTCATATTAGGTTCGCCCGTATTTTCTCACAGTCAACATTTCGATGCGGTAGAATTCTTCCCATGTCCGTTAGGATTCCTTTACTCTTCGTTGCGAGCTCTTTGTGCCTGCTTGCCCAATCGCCTCACGAAACAGCCGTAGAAAATGGCCGTAAACTTTTTGATAAATCATGTACCGCCTGTCATGGCGCCCGAGCTCAGGGTGGCAGGGCAGCCAATTTGACCAAGGGCGAATGGCGCTTTGGCGGCACGGACGAAGCCATCGCCGGCAACATTTCCAAAGGCATTCAAGGTACCCAAATGCCCGCCTTTCCGCTGCCCCAGGAGGATGTAAAATCTGTTGTCGCTTACCTCCGGTCGCTGGAGGGCGCTAATCGGGACGAACCCATTACTGGTGATTCCGCCACTGGGTCCGATTTGTTTTTCGGAGCTGCTGGTTGTGCAAAGTGTCATATGTTTCAAGGGCGCGGTGGCCGGCTTGGCCCAGACCTTTCGCGTATTGGCGATGAAAAGAAATTGGCAGACATTCGCAAAGCAATTCAAGATCCTAACGCCAGTCTGCGGCGGGGCTTCCGCACCATTGAAGTGACGTTCAACGATGGCCACAAAGTAACGGGCGTTGCCAAAAACGAAGATACTTTTTCCTTGCAGATGATGGACACCAATGAAAAGCTACACCTGCTCAACAAGACGCAACTGAAAGAGGTCCGCCAGACGCATGAAACGCTGATGCCGAAAAGCACACTCAACGATTCGCAAATTTCCTCGCTTCTTGCTTTTCTAAAAAAGGGCAAAGCCCAACCCGTTGAATGGAAGCCCGCAGCGGATTTCAACGTCAGTTTCGGCAGACTCAAGAATGCCGCCAGCGAACCCCAGAATTGGCTCACTTATTGGGGCGATTACGCCGGTACGCACTACTCACGCCTCACGCAAATTACGCCTGCCAATGTCTCTCAACTGAAGAGTGCGTGGTCACATCAGTTTGGTGCATCTAACATTGAAACGGTTCCCGTGGTTGTAGATGGAGTCATGTTTGTGACCGGTCCGCAAAGCAACGCAGCAGCCTTGGATGCGCGCACAGGACGCGTGATTTGGCAATATACCCGCCGCCTTCCTGACGTTCACTCTAACTGCACCGTGATGACGAATCGCGGCGTTGGCGTGCTAGGTGATCGCGTCTATCTGGCGACGCTCGATGCTCACCTGGTGGCGCTTGATGCGAAAACAGGTAACGTGATTTGGGACGTCGAAGTAGACGATTACAAGAAGGGCTTTTCCATTACGCTTGCTCCACTTGTGATCGACAACAAGGTGGTTGTAGGCGTGACCGCTGGCGAGTGCGCGGTAACCGGATGGATAGACAGCTTCGACGCAACTACGGGCAAGAAGCTTTGGCGTACTCATACAGTTGCGCAACCCGGTGATCCGAATCGCGCATCCTGGGCCGGCGATTCAGCCAAATACGGTGGTGCTCCAACATGGATGACCGGCACCTACGATGCTTCAACTGACACCCTATTCTGGACCACCGGCAACCCCGGCCCCGACTATGAAGGCACGGTTCGCGCCGGTGACAATCTTTACAGTTGCAGTGTGCTGGCGCTTGATCCGGCAACAGGCCGTATGAAATGGTATTTCCAATACACACCCCACGATGTCCACGATTGGGATGCCAATGAAACGCCTGTGCTTGTTGATGCAGTGGTTCGTGGCAAGCTGCGGAAACTTCTAATCATGGCCAATCGAAACGCTTTTTATTATGCGATCGACAGGACCACGGGCGAGTTTCTTTCAGGCAAAGCTTTTGCGAAACAAACTTGGGCAAAGGGACTTGACGATAAAGGTCATCCCATAGTTATCCCAGGTACCGATCCGACTGCCGAAGGAAATTACGTCTGCCCCGACGCGCTTGGTGCCGCTAATTTTGCAGCCCCATCATACAGCGAATCCACCAAGCTGTTCTATGTCAGTGTGCGCGAAACTTGCGCCACCTACCTCAGCGAAATCAAAACCCCCGCACCCGGACAGCCCTACACCGGCGGCGGTCAACGCGAGGACGAAAAGCAAGGCGAGCAAGGCTTTATCAGAGCTCTTGAGCCGGCAACCGGCAACGTAAAATGGAGTACGAAAATTCAACAGGGCTCGCATGCTGCAGGCGTTCTTGCAACGGCTGGCAATCTGGTATTTGCCGCATCGAAAGATGGCAATCTAATGGCTCTCGATGCAAAATCAGGCAAGATCGTTTGGCACTACCAAACCGGTGCGGCCATGCGTAGCTCACCTATGTCTTTCGCCGTCGATGGCAAGCAATATATTGCCATCACCAACGATTCTACTTTGTTGACATTTGCGCTCCCGTAGAGCGGCTAAGCTTTAATTGCCCCTAACCCCGGCCCCTTAATCAAGCTTGTGTTGACACGTCCATTGCGAACATCAAACATGCCCGGGAATTTGCTTTCCCAGTTCTTATTAGCGGCCGGCACATATTGCCGGCCGTTGCCTTCGATTGCCGCAACTCCAGGAACGTGTGCCGCAATACCTGCCGAATGAATGAACGATGCACCGGGACAAGTAAGATCCTGCACACACAAAAACATCTTCCACTTTTGTGCCGCAGCAGCCATTAACAGCGCTTGCGACTGGCCTTTGCACGCTTTCAGCGCGGCACCGGTGTATCCCATTTCGCGGCACAACGTCAATGCATCCAAACCCGTCAACGATTCGTCAATCACAACTGGACGAACTTTTGAGGCTTCGTGCATCACATTTTGCCTGTCCGATTTCAGGTCGCGCCTGGTCGGCTGCTCCACGTATTGAATGCGTTCAAAACCCTTCGGCGATTTCGCCTTCACCCGGTTCAGCATGTCCATCAGATACGCTACGTTCGGGCACTTTTCGTTGAAGTCCAGCGAGTACACCCACTCCGTCACACCACGTTCTTTCTGTGTATCTGTAGTGGCCTTGTCGATGTTCAGAATGCGCTGCATATCCCATTCCACATCTTCGCCATTCAATTTGATTTTCAGATTCGTCAGGCCGCTATGCTTGATCCATTCCGGTAGCGTTTCCGGCAATCCATCGTTAAGCCGCTTCTTCACATCCGACTCCCAAATCGGATCCACCGCGCCAACCAAATGGTAAAGAGGCATGGATGGCTTTGGCGTTTTCAAGACATACTTCTGCAAATATTCGCCCTTGAACTCATTTCCCAGATATTTGGAAAGATCCCAACGCATCACGTCCTTATCGTATATTGCATAGGAACTGCGTCCCAACAGTTTGCCGTAAGCATCATGAATGGCTGCATCGAACGGGCTTGCCGTAACTAGTGTGCAAAGCTTCGGAATCGGCTGACCCAGCTTGCGTGCCGAGTTGGTTTCTTCCGCAGCTTTCAAGTAGCTCTCTTCCAGGTCAACGTTGATGTCAACCGGATGAGCGAATTCCTTATATGCAGCCGTAAGCTTGTCAATGCGGTAGGAGAGTGATTTCATTGCTCCCAACGTGGCGTCGTAACCCATCAGCTTTGAAGGAAACGACCAAACGTTGCCCAGCGGCATTGATCCAAACCCAGTTGCTGTTTTCCCACGACGATCCGACACCACAACTGTGACGTTTAGCAGCGTTACCCGGTCAACTTCGTTGCCACCAAATTTGATTGGCGTGCGGTAGAGGAAATCTTCAAACTCAGTCCGCACTTCCTTGATCTGAATGTCTGTGGATTTGGTGGCGGCATGAATGGCAGGTGCACCCAAAAATGGAACAGCCGCAAGAGTCCCTAGGAAATGGCGTCGTGAAGATTGCATTTAGTCATTTTATATCGAACCGGGAACATGCCGTGAGGATTTGGAGTCTATGTGGGCAGGAGAAAACAAACCATGTTTGAATCAGCGATGTTAGAAGAAAATTCAACGAAGAGCCGCATGTTGACGGTTGCAGCGATGGGTGGCCAGTTGGCCTTGGTGAGTCTGATAGTGCTGGTACCACTACTGAGCCCCGCTGTAATTCAGAGCTTCAACCGGCAGAACAATATCCCGCTGGTGCCGCTGCGGCCGTTGGCGAAAGTGGAGACCGCAACGCAGCAAACAAGCGCCAGCAGTGCCGCGCAGTCGATCATGACTTTCACCCAAGCGGTCAAACGGGCATTCATAGCGCCGTCGGCAATCAATCCTGTTGCAACGTTTATTGATGAATTAAGTAGTCCACCATCCATCACAACAACCGGGTCTTATTCTTTAACAACTGGGCCGACTGGACCCATCGGAAGCCCTCTCGGAAACATTGAAGGATCCGGCACTCCACCCCCACCGGTAGTGCAAAAACAAGCTGAACCAATCCAATCAGGTCCCGTTTCAATCGGTGGCAACGTGCAGGAAGCCAAGTTGATTAAGCGGGTAATCCCAACCTACCCGGCACTGGCCAAGCAGGCAAGAGTACAAGGCACCGTTCGTTTGCAAGGCATCATTGCCAAGGACGGAACCATTCAGCAACTGCAAGTAATGTCTGGCCATGCGCTTCTGGTTCCCGCTGCCGTAGACGCAGTCCGCCAATGGGTTTACGCACCCACGCAATTGAACGGACGCGCCGTAGAAGTGATTTGCCCTATCGACGTAATATTTACTTTGAGCCAATAATCTTTGGGCGAGAATATAGGTATGAACATTCGGTTCATGCTCGGCGTTCTCGCCCTTTCCATTTCCACGGTAGTGGCTGCTGAGGCAGATGCACTGGCAATCTCATCCAATATTCAAGCGCAGCACCTGCCGTTTGGAACAATTCTTGACCCCTTTTACGCATCGCCAAGCAGCGAACAAATCACTGGCTACACGCGCTGTGGCGATTCCGCTATTTGGACGGGGCACTACTTGGCGGCGGAAGCTTTCCGCTACAAGGTTACCCGCTCCGCAGACGCGTTGCGCAATGCCCGCGACGCTTTCAACGGCATAAAAAACTTGGTCGACGTTACAACTACCAACCTGCTGTCGCGTTGCGTAGTCCCACTCACTTCGCCCTTCGCTGCCGGCATTCGTAATGAGGAAGCCGCGAACGGGGTTTACGTAAATAACATTGCCAAGGTGTTTTGGATTGGTAACACTTCACGCGATCAATATTGCGGTGTCGTTTTCGGGCTGAACACTGCCTACGACTTAATAGACGATGCCGCACTGCAAACACAAATCAGCGAGCTACTGACACGAATGGTGGTCTATCTTTTAGATCACGATTGGACGCTACAAATGCCCGACGGATCAACAGGCACCACCTTTGCGCTGCGTCCCGATCAAATCCTGACGATTCTGCAAGTAGCTGCCCACGTCAATCCCACCAGATTTGCAGTAACCTATGCCGATCAACGGTCCAGGCTTTCCAGTGCAGTTCTGTTGCCGGTAACTTTCGACGCACTCAGCAACAGTTCCTACTTCAAATACAATTTGATCTACATCAATTTCTATAATCTCGTGAGACTCGAAACGAGCCCCGAAAAAGTAACGTTTCAGCGAGCCTACAACATAGCCCGCTCCGCAACCGCCAGCCATCAAAACCCATTCTTCAACATGATCGACAGTGCGCTAAACGGTGCCAACGCGACACGCGACGCACAGACCTTGGAGTATCTTGATTTGTGGCTTAAACGGCCGCGAAGAGACTTCGCAGTTGACCGCCGGAATGCGGTGCAGGTTTGTGGAGATCAGTCCTGTCAGCCAATTCCTGTTGACTTGCGCGTACCTACAGATTTCCTTTGGCAACGCAGCCCGTTCCAACTTTCCGGTGGAGGCTCAGGTACCATCGGCAATGCCGGAGTTGATTACATTCTGCCCTATTGGATGGCGCGTTATTATGGCGTGCTGCAAGATTTCACCATTCAATCTGCCGCAACATCCAGTACGCAAATTGCCCCGGAATCATTGGCCTCATTGTTTGGTACAAACCTTGCCAACGATACCGCGCAAGCTGTTTCGACCACGCTGCCTACAACCCTTGCAGGCGTGAAAGTGAACGTGAAAGACGCAGCCGGAATCGTGCGTGCCGCGTCCCTGTTGTTCGTTTCCCCCATGCAAATCAATCTGCTTGTGCCGGCAGGTACTGCCGAAGGCACTGCCACCATAACAATCGTCCAGTCCACCGGCGCGACGCTCAACGCCTCAGCCGCAATACAGTCAGTAGCACCGGCGCTATTTTCAATGAGTGGTGATGGCAGGGGCGTTGCCGCGGCAACCGCTATTCGCGTGCAAGTGGCAAATCAGCAACTGCAATCACCCGTCTCAGTGTTTGCATGCAGCGCCGCCGGATGCGTCGCAACACCGATTGATCTCGGCGTGGACACTTCGGTTTACTTGACCCTTTACGGCACGGGCTTGCGAAACCGGACTTCGCTTGCCAAAGTCACGGTTACCATCAAGGGGTTGCCGGTGCCAGTGCTCTACGCCGGTGCGCAGCCCTCATTTCCTGGCTTGGATCAGGTGAATATTCAATTGCCGTTAAATCTGCGAGGCAGTAAGGAATCGAACGTGGTGGTAACTGCCGATGGACAAAGATCGAATCCTGTGTTGATCAATATAAATTAGTTTGCCTGAATTGCCGCAGCGCGTTTTCGTTCAACGACCCGCATGAGAATCAGCAGCGCTGCAAAAAGCGCAACCGAAAAACCTGCCAAATTCCATGCATGGCTTTTCAAATAGGCGCCCGCTCCCTCGCCAAGGTGCATGCCCAAATATGCCAGTCCGAAATAGCGCGGAATGCGTGCCGCAAGCAACACCAGGAAAAACGAAAGTGGTCTCACTCCTAATGCCCCACTGGAAATCACGAACAACTTCATCGGCATCGGAATGGGAAGTAGTGCTGGTATGAAAACAGTCACCAGGCCATAGGTTTGAAACCAAACATGGAAACTTTCAGCTCCTTCGGAAAGTACGTGTTTCTTTAAATACACTTCGCCGCCCTTGCGTGAAACGTAGAACAGAAACATGCTTCCCGCCAATGAGCCAATAACCGCCAGCCCGGCGGAAAAAAACGCAGTCTGCGGGCTCTTCACTGCAAGCAGGATGAGCAATGCATCGACGGCTGCGGGAATGGGGATTCCCGCAGAGTCTAACGCGGCCAATAACAGAATTCCTAAAGGGCCCCAACCAACCAGGGTTTCAACAAATTGTTTCAATCTTCAATTTTACCGTGTTCAGTGCGATTAAGCATTTGACCTTCGTTAATAATTGCCGCGCCTCAGTGTTCGTAATTTTCTGATTCGATCCCGGCTTCTTCGCCGCAGCGTCAAGTGACATTTTTCTACGAATCACAAAGCGAGCGCCTAATTGATTCAACTGATGAAGCTCGTCCGGCCAATCAACCGCGCTCAATCAGCTAATCTACCGTGCTCAATCAACTCCAGCATTTGAGCCTCGTTAATAATCGTTACGCCCAACTGCTCAGCCTTCCCTCTTTTCGATCCCGCGTCTTCGCCTGCGACAACAAATGAAGTTTTCTTCGACACCGAACCGGCTACCTTCCCTCCAGCTTCTTCAAGCTTCGCCTTCGCCTCTTCCCGCGAAAGCGTCGGCAACGTACCAGTAATAACGAAAGTCAAACCAACCAGCTTCCCACCAGAACGGTCTATTTTTTCATGTAGAAAATTCACGCCCGCCGCGCGCAAACGCTCCACCAATTCCTGATTGTGCGATTCCCCGAAAAAGCCCTTGATGCCACCTGCAACCTTCGGCCCAACCTCCTCGGCCCGCTGCAGTTCCTCTTCAGTCAACGCAATAATTGCGTCAAGCGAGCCGAAACTATCAGCCAGAATTTGACCCGTGCGTTCCCCCACAAACGGAATGCCCAAAGCGTTCAGCAGCCGTGGCAAAGGATGTTTAAGAGACCTGCCAATATTGGTAAGAATCTTCTGCGCCGATTTTTCGCCCATCCGCTCCAGACTGGTCAATTTCTCCAGATTCAAGTCATAAATATCAGCAATGTTTTTCACCAACCCAGCGGTCACTAACTGATCGATCAGCGCATCACCCATGCCGTCGATGTCCATTACACCGCGCGCTGCAAAGTGGCCGATAGATTCCTTCAGCCGGGCCGGGCAATTTGCATTGATGCAGCGTCGCGCCACTTCGCCCTCGGCCCGACGCACCACGCCACCGCAAACTGGGCATTCAGTAGGCATGCTGAAAGGCACGCGATTAGCGCCAGGCACAGTGACACGCACAACTTTTGGGATCACATCGCCACTGCGCTCAATCAGCACCATATCACCAGCCGCCACTCCCAGCCGTTCAATCTCGTCTTCGTTATGCAGCGTCGCGCGGCTCACCATTACGCCGCTTACTTCAACCGGACGCAGATGGGCAACTGGAGTCAACGTGCCGGTGCGGCCCACTTGCACTTCGATTTGCTCCACCAGCGTTTCACCCTGACGGGCAGCATACTTGAAGGCGATCGCCCAGCGCGGAGCCTTGGCGGTATAGCCCAATTGCCGTTGCTGCGATAAGGAATCCACCTTCGCCACAACGCCGTCAATCTCGTACCCAAGCGATTCCCGCTTCTGTTCCCATTCATTGCAAAAGGCCAGCAGTTCTTCAACGTCATTGCAGACCTTGCGCGCCGGGTTTACCTTGAAACCAAGCCGGTGTAATTCTTCCAGCGACGCCCAGTGCGACTCAAACAAAGGAGCCCCATCTTCGAGGAAAAAGTAGCTGTAATAATCCAATTGCCGTGCCGCAGTTACTGCGGGGTCCAGCACGCGCAAACTGCCTGCCGCAGAATTGCGCGGATTTGCATAGCGCGGCAACCCCGCTGCTTCCCTGTCTGCATTCAACTTCTGAAACGCCTTGTTCGGCATCACCACTTCGCCGCGCACCTCAAATGACGTGTCTCGCCCGCTAACGCGTAGCGGCAAAGAGCGTATCGTGCGGGCATTCTCTGTGACTTCTTCACCCTCTGTGCCATCGCCTCGGGTCAGCGCAACTGTAAGCGTCGCGCTATCGTAACGCGCCACCATGGACAATCCATCCATCTTCAATTCGGCTGCATAGCGGTAGGGTGCGCCGCCCAATCCTTCGCGGACGCGCCGGTCGAAATCTCGCAGTTCTTCGGCATTCAGGGCATTGTCCAGGCTGAGCATGGCTGAGCTATGACGAACTTTCGAGAAGCCTTCGCGCGGCGTGCCGCCAACCCGCTGCGTCGGCGAATCGGCCGCTTTCAACTCAGGGTTGGTATCTTCCAGATCTTTCAAACTTCGCATCAATACGTCGTATTCAGCGTCGCTAATCTCTGGCGTATCGAGGACGTAGTAAAGGCGTTCGTGCTTGCGAAGCTCATTCCGGAGCTCGTCAATTTTCGTGGCGATTTCTTGTTTGGAGGACGAGTGCATTAAGATAGACCGATAAGAACCGTGGTTCGTTATTACTAATTATAAGAATATCGCCCTCATCTTGAACCCGCATGCATGTCGCATACAACGCAGTCCGGGAAAATTCAACCTTCGCTAATCTCTGGCGTATTGAGGACCTAGTAAAGATGTTCGTGCTTGTGTAGATCATTCCGGAATTCGTCAATTTTCATTGCGATTTCTTGTTTAGAGGACGGGCGCATTAAAATAGACCGATAAGAATATCGTTCTCACCCAATCCCTTGCCAAATTTTGATCCAGCCAAATTTCACCATTTGGAGGTGCTGTCGGTCGAAGAGCGATTGGAAGCTTCTTAGACGGCAAGCCCCTAAACTTCGATCAAAGAGAGCAAGTCAGTTGGGTGGTGAATATTCCACCGCACTGGGAACGTCCATCGAACATTGGTAACAATCGAGGGACTGTAGGGATTGGGCTCGCAATTTAGTTGTAAAGCCAGGTGCCGAGGCCCGCTGATTTGTAGTAATCGCCTTCGCATGCAGATATACTTTGAGTCGCCCAAGGTAAATCATGCAAAAGTTCTTATTAGCAAACATTGCGATTTCCAGATTGGCTTCCGCCCAACAGACTTTACCGGCCGAATGGATAGATCCCGATACCGGACATCGCGTGACTCGGTTATCGCGCGTGGCCGGAACGGCTTCCCTCTATTTCCATCAGAACGCTTACTCGGCACATGGGAAGAAATTGGTTGTTACCAACCCGCATGGCATTGCAACTATCAACCTTGCCACACGCCAGATTGAACAGGTAGTGGAGGGCCGCGTCAATATCCTGGTCACTGGTCACAAGACTGGGCGAATCTACATGAGCAAACACGACTACCGTTTGGAGCCGAACGTTACGTTTTCCCCCGACATGAAATGGATTGTGTTTCGGTCCAACATGCTGGGGCCAACACACGTCCACGCAGTTGAGATCGCAAAGGCGCGGTAGACTCGCACCGCAAAAGCAGGAAGACCCCATGCATAAACTAATTCTCGCCAGCATTCTGGCGCTACCTCTGGTTCACGCTCAAAAGCATCCGCTTCAAGAACTTGTTGATGCTGCGCGCGTTGGCTCCCCGGCCCTGACTACACTCCTTGGCAAAGGCCTTCCCGAACTCAATGGCCGGGATGGTGTCATTGTTTGGGGCCAGGAATTTCTCTTCGTTGTCAAAAGCTCCACTCCAGCCAAGGTGTCCATAGACAAGCAAAACCCCCTCGAAATGAACCTCGTTGCCGGCACTGAATATTACTATCTTCTGAAAACTCTGCGCATGGGCACCACGCATCAATATCAATATTTCGATGCCACGGGCAAAGCGCTCGGTGGGTATGAGGTCGCCAGCTACAATCCCGATTCCTATCCGCTACCTGGCGTTCCACAGGGCAAGCTCTCAGAAAAGCGAACACTGACTTCGAAGATTTACCCAGGCATGACGGCCAACTATTGGGTCTATACTAATGCGGGAATCGACACAGCCGGTGCACCCCTAATGGTTTGGCAGGATGGGGAAACCATTGTCGGCAACCAGGATCTGGTCAGGCTGCGTTTGCAAATTGTGTCCGATAATCTCGTTGCTCGCGGCGCTATTCCGCCCATGGTGCATGTGCTCATTCAGCCCGGGCAGGGCGGCCCCCGCATGCGCAGTGTCCAGTACGATACTGTTTCCAATACATACGGAAAGTACCTGCTGGAGGAGATCCTGCCGGACGTTGAGAAAACTTACAAGCTCCGCAAGGACGCTTATTCTCGAGCCATTGGTGGGGCATCCTCTGGTGCCATTTGCGCATTCAACGCCGCTTGGTATTTTCCCGATCAGTTCAGCCGTGTTCTGTCACACATTGGCAGCTACGCAGCTTTGCAATGGAAGCCCGAAGAACAACTGGACGGTGGCTATATCGTCTCCTACAAAGTGGGCCGCGAGCCGAAGAAGAATCTTCGCGTCTGGCTGTCGGACGGTGCCGATGATATCGATGGCCGCTCCGGCAGTTGGCCGCTGGCAAACATTCAACTTGCGAATATGCTGA
>JBBRJC010000045.1:0-12458 GCA_038220135.1 Bryobacterales bacterium
GTCCGAAATAGAGATTCGCCTCACGGTTTGCAAGATAACGAACCTCAAGCTTTGCCAACTCCCGCAACACCACCGCACGATTGGCAAGCATCATGGGAATCACAACCAGCGTTGATTGCTCCACCGGAATCCCGTTCTCGAAATCCATCTTTGGAAGCACCGCTGGAGGTAGTGTGGCAATAACCAGCGAATGGACGATTTGAATTACCAGTTCACTTAAGGGGAACAATGCAAGCAGGCCAAGGATGAACAAAAGCACGGGCTGATGCATGCCGCTTTCGTAGGCAAACAGAATTGTCACCCCCGTGAATGCCAACGTCAACAGGCTGATGGCCGCGAGAAACGTGAACGTGGCATGCCTTCGAACTCTTCGCAGCAAGCGTGTCCGCATGGGAATTTTCGCGGAAACTTCCTGTTCCAGTTTTGAAACACCCTGCGAAATTAAGTAGTAAGCAGCGTTGCGTTCTTTGGGGAGTGTAGCCTCTGAAGCAAGTTTTACTGCGGCTTTCGCGACAGCCGATTCGCTAAGACTACTCCATCGTGCCACCTGTTCCACTGCATGCCGGCATAGGTCTCTGGTGGCCGCATCGCTGTTCGCAAAATTGTTAGTGGGGTCGCTATGTAATTCTGCATCCACTGCACTGACGGCTTCAAAGATCTCGGAAAAATCGATCCGCGAAAAGCTGCGCAGGTTGCCGAACGCTTGTGCAGTTTCGACAGCTTCGGAAGCCTCTCGTCCGTGCTCGGAACGGACAACAGCGCCTAGCGTATTGCCTAAATTTGCCTCAGTCCAAAGCTGAACTTCGGCAAGAGCCTCTTCTTCACCATGAAGTAGCTCAGCCAAAGCGGCGACAAAATCAGGCGAGTGGGAATACGGCTCTTCTTCCATCCGGCGCAACAGATCGGCTAATGGGATCCCTTCGCGTCGCATGCTTCCGGTCATCCGGTCGGCCCACAGATATGCGGCCTCCCTGCAATAACGGGCGTTGGAGATACTGTTTGCCAACTTCGACAATTGCTCGATCAAACCAAGGCGCAGAAACAATGAAAATGCAGAGAGTTCTGCCAGGGTTAGCGGTTCGCTAATTTGCGCTTCGATCAGGTGCGCTTGAATACTCTCCTGGGTGAGCGAGTGAGGGTTCTTAGCAATCAGAGTGCGTGCAATTTCATAAACACGTTCGAGCGATAACCGGGTGCGAGGATAGCTTCTGCGAATCTCGGCCAGTTCGCTGAGTGCATAGTAGGTATTGTCTAAGAACCACTCTGCGGCAGCGGTTGGACGATGCCCCAACATAATGCTTTCCCGCAAATCTGCATTGGCCCCGGCCAGTAGGGCCTCAATTTCGTAAAGATGTGCAAATGGAGATTTGGCACCCTTCCTGGCTGGTTCCTGCGCTGTCCGCAACACAAAAATCGCCGGCTGGCCGGTTGCCCGCAATTTCGGCAAGAGGGCTATTACATCATTCGCCGGGGCTTCAACAACCAGCAGTTCTTCACCGCTCATCCGCAATGACGCAAAACTACTGCAGAATGTTTTTGCAGTCGCTGCATCCGTAATCAGACAAACTTTTGCCCCAGCTATTTTACGGGCGATTTTCCTGGATGCCTCGCCAGAGCCGTCGCCGGCTGGGAAGAACGCGAAAACTCTTCTCTTTGCATTGGTGAGGGAATGTCGATCTGGAACACTGTCAGATGCTGCTTCTTGCCCTAGCAAGCACAACCCCTAAACATGCGCGTCGTCAAACCCAGTAACGATAAGAATGCAAATAGCCCGCTTGCAGCAATTGGGGCCGCTGCACCGCCACTGGCGCTCGCGAGCGATCCACTGATTGTTGCCGTTAAAGCAAAGATAATGATCCAACCGTTCATTTTGAGTTCTCCATCTGACTGAAAGAAAGTTTTCCTTCGTTAGGGAGATCCATCAAAACGGGTTATGTTTCAACTATTTTGCTTAAACATTCATACAGGGGATCCAAGCGCAGAGTATGCAGTTTTTGCGGAAATATCTGCCGGGGTGAAATGAGAGTCTTTGGCACGGTGCCTTTGAAATCATTAACTTAGCAGCACTAATTTGGATGTGGTCTAACAATTGCAAGCAAAACAAGGAACGTAGACCGTTCCACGAAAAGCGTTATAAGAAGGAGATCGTATGAACAGAGATTGCACGTTGGGCTTCTTGATGGGTATTGGCGCTGGCATCGCAGTGGGTGTCCTATTCGCCCCAAAATCTGGAGCAGCAACCAGAAACTTTCTTTCCGAACAGGTTGAAACCAAAACCAACGAAGTTAGAAGGCAGGCTTCCGACGCCCTGGCAACTGCAACCGCAGCGGTAGAGCGAGGGCGTACAGAATTTGCCAAGACAACGGAAGGCGTCAAGAATGCCGTTGAAGCGGGAACCAGAGCTTACCGCGAAACGGTAGTCGCTTAGAGTGTCGACGGGAGGACACAATGCCGGAAAGAGCTGAAACTAAAGGTGAAAAGAAAATTCATAAAGTGATGGGCGAGTTTAAGGACAGAATCTTGAAATCCAGCAGTGGAGCTAAAGTGAATAACCGTAAACAGGCCGTGGCAATTGCCTTAAGCGAAGCCCGCGATGCCGGGTCAAAAATACCCAAAAAGAAAACGGACTAAGTACGGTTGGACTCTGCAACGTAGATGCCTTATTGCTGCCCAATGCAGAGTCCCGCCTCCACCGCTTGATCAAATTTGCTTACTCTTGACCATTAGAATATCTTTCAAAATCGTGCCAATTTTTAGAAAGCTTTCAAGGTCAGGCGGCTTGGTCAAAAACTGTTCCACTCCCAGTTGCATTGACCGTGCCCGCTCCCTTGCGCTGCTGGAAGATGTAGTGATAACTACTGGCACTTCCGCAAATCGCAGATTGGACCGTATCGCTTGTAACACTTCCAGTCCTTCAATCTTCGGCAAATTTAAATCGAGCACCGCCAGATCGGGGATTCGACTAGATGGATTTTTTCCCTGTCGATCAACATAATCGAGGGCCAGGGCGCCATCTTCAATTACATTGAGTTCAAAGTGAAGCTTGGCATTTGTCAGTGCCATACGTAACAAATACACGTCTGCTGGATTATCCTCTACAAGCAGAATTTGAAAAGGCTCGCTCATGCGGTGCTTCCTGTTGTGGCCGGGATAGTGCAATAGAAAGTGGCACCTTGATTGAGTTCAGACTCCACCCAGATTTGTCCGCCATAGCGTTCTACCACGCGCTGGCAAAGTGCCAAGCCGATTCCTGTTCCTGGAATGGACTTCCCATGCAGACGCTTAAACACACCGAAGATCTTCTGATGATGTGCCAGGTCGATGCCCATCCCATTGTCTGCAACACCAATTTTCCAGCCATCGTTCAATCGCTCTGCCGACACATGAATTTCCGGTGAGGCACTGCTCTGATACTTGATCGCGTTCTCAATCAGATTTTGAAACAGCTGCATAAAATGTGCATCTTGTCCTTCAATTACGGGAAGCGTTTCTACCGTTATCCTGGCGGTCGATTTTTCGATTGCAACTCTTAGGTTTTCGATCACTTTGTGTACTGTCACGTTCAAATCAATTTTTACTAGCGGCTGATTACCATCTTCGCTTAATTGTGTGTAGGAAAGAAGATCGGTCAACAGGTTCCGCATTCTTTCGGTACCCTCACGGATAACCCCAACAGACATGACAGCTTCCGCTTCGCGACCTTCCCGCCAGGCCTTTATTAGAAGCTGTGAAAAGCTGTTGATCATTCGCAAAGGCTCTTGCAGGTCGTGGCTGGCGGCAAAAGCGAACTGACGCAAATCTTCGTTCGCCCGCATTGATGCCTCATTCACTTTTCGCAGATTCCATTCGCTGGATCGAAGATTTTCCTCCACCGCCTTCGCCTGATCAATATCCAGGTTGATACCTGCCCAATTAATTACTTCGCCACTTTCATCGCGTACTGCAACGCCACGCGCAAGCACCCAATGGTATTTTCCGTCAACTCCAAGAAAGCGGTGCTCAATGTTCCAGTTCCCTCCAGTTTGCACGCACTCGTTCCACCCGGCAATCGTCTGATCAATATCATTGGGGTGCAACAACTCTCCCCAACCAAAAGAAGAGCATTGATCCTGCGTGATGCCAACCAGCTTCAGAAACGAATCACTGGCATAAACATTGCGCCCATCGGGAGTACAGATCCAAATTCCGTAATTGATCGACTCGCCAATGCCGCGATACAGCAGTTCACTCTTGCGAAGTGCTTCAATACTGCGTTGCATTGCTGCTTCGGCTTCCCTGCGGGCGGAAACGTCGCGAAAAACAATGACACTGCCAGCGATCACACCTTTTGCATCGCGAATAGGCGCAGCGCTTTCCTCGATTGGTATCTGGTGGCCGGTCTTGGAAGTAAGCTGAAGCGGCGGTTCAATTCCGACGTCATAAATATTGCTTAAAGCCATTCCAACGGCTTCCATTTGTTTCCATCCCGTAAGATTTTCCGCGATGCCGTTTAAAAAACTGATTTTGCCGTGGATATCCGTTGCGATAACGGCGTCTGCAATGCTGCCCAGGGTAGCTCGAAGCCACTCCTGCTGCGCGTGAAGCTTCTCGCCCGCCTTTCGCCGCTCAAGCAGTTGCCGGTTCAAGGTTTCGTGCCGCTCATTCAATGCTAAAAATTCACGGCCCGTTGACTCTTTCGAGAACAATCGGACAAGAAGCCATTTTTCCAATTCATTTGCATTGAAAATAGCTCCCTCAATGCGGCACGCCCTGGTTGACAATTGACGGCCTTTCAACAAAAGGGTTCCCGGAAACAGGTCGCGGCTGCGGCCAAATAGTGATAATAGGCGAGCCACTTTCTCCGGCGGATCATTCACCAATTCCTGCAATCGGGTTCCTTCCAACTGTCCTTCAAAATTCAAAAATTGTTTGGCCGCACGGTTGGCATGCTGTATTGTCCCTACTGCGGAAATCAGAAGAGTTGCCTCTGGCAATTGGTTGTAGCATAGACCAAAAACCTCGGCTGGCTTCATGATTCCGTCTGAAAGTATTCCCGCCCTTCGGCCGCTTCTGCTTCTGCAGTATGTCCGGTATGAACCACCACCAAACATCCAGCATCGCCCTTGGCGATAGTCTGTTGAAGTTCAACTTTGGAGTATCCAAGATTCTGTGCGGTAATGGCACCAAACACGTTGGAGGTCATCATGCACATTGAGGTGCGGCCAATAACTTTTTCGGCAAATGGGCACGCCCGGTTGCCAAACACCAATTTACCGGGCGTTTGTTCGATCAGGTAAAAATCGCCTTGAATGCGCTTCTTCAGATCGACCAGCACTTCGGAAACTTGTAGCCGATCCAGTTTAGGAACCTGAAATGCCGCTTTATACTCAGCATTCAACTGGTCTCCGATATTTTGACCGACAAGGCTGATAAAACCTGACGCCTCTCGAATACCCACAATTTCTTCTAATGAACCGGAAAGCTCCCGGATTAAAGATCTTAGAAAAACGCCGCGATTCAAACCAATTTCAAGTTGATCCGCATGCACTGTGGAAGGGACTATTTCTTCGCTCATTTTTGGGGCTCCTTCATCAGGCAATTGATAAGTCTAAAGTATCGCCTCAATTAGTTCATTAGTCACAATTGAGCGATCGGATTACGCCAGGCGCTGGACTGCAGTCCCGCTTCGCTCGCGCGGCCAAACACGCGTCAACTCACCGCACCCAGATCGTTGCGGGAAATCATAAGCCTTTTCATCAAGGCGTTTAGGGTGGTCCGCTTCAAACCAAGCCGCGCCGCAGTGGAACTGACTACTCCACCATTCTCGCGAAAAACTCGCAATATGTGGTCACGTTCCACTTCTTCCAACGTAGCTCCTCGATCCGCCAATTCCCTCGAATCTATCTGCAATTCTGATATAGGAGCACACAGAGTTGTTCCACGAGAAAGAATAATCGACCTTTCGATGAAGTTTTCCAGTTCCCGTACGTTGCCCGGCCAACTCCAGTTCATTAAAGCGCGCATCGTATCCGACGGAATTGTTTCGATTATCCTGTCCATTTTTTGCGCATACTTTGCAATGAAGTGGTAAACCAACTCTGGAATATCTTCAGGCCGGTCACGCAAGGCTGGCGTGTTTACAGGAAACACATTGAGACGATAATAAAGATCTCTACGAAACAAATTGTCACGCATCATTTCCGCAAGATTGCGATTGGTGGCAGCAACCAGCCTCACGTTAATTGGAATTGTCTTGGTGCCACCGAGGCGCTCAAATTCCTTCTCCTGCAGTGCTCTCAGTAACTTCGGCTGCAATTCCAGAGGGATGTCGCCCACTTCGTCAAGAAAAAGTGTGCCCCCATTGGCCATCTCAAAGCGGCCAATTTTTTGCGACAGAGCACCCGTAAACGCCCCTCTCTCGTAACCGAATAGTTCACTCTCCAGCAGGCCAGTCGGAATGGCGGCGCAATTCAAAGTAATAAATGGAGCATTTGATCGGCGGCTGGATTTGTGAATCGCGCGGGCAATCAATTCCTTACCCGTCCCGGTTTCGCCCAAAATCAAAACTGTAGCGTCTGTAGGGGCAACCACGGCAACATCGTTCATGGCTTGAAGCATGGCGCCACTATTGCCCTTCATCTCTGTGAAGGTGTGGCTGCCCTCATTAACCACTTCGTCAAGTGGTTCTCCCTTGCTGATTCTCGATGGGGCTTGCACAAAAGTGATCCATTCAAATGGAGAGGGCTTTACTACCGCCGTTGCCACAAGCACCGGGATTCTGATGCCATCCTTTCGGATCAATTCCTTTTCAAACGGCTTACAAGCACCCAGCCGCCACACTTCTTCATTTGCCTGATCTTCCTCTGGGCCATATTCTGGCGGTGTAAGGCTCGGCCAGTTCAGCCGCCCGGTTTCCAGGTCTTCCCTGCTGTAACCAACCAGTTCAAGAAATGCATCGTTAGCCTCAGGCTCACGCTCGAACCCGCCGGAAATAATTCCAACGATAGTTGATCGGGACGGCACCGAGTATAGCCGTTTATTGCCTTTTGGAGATTGATCTATTTCACAGCGGTTGCTCAGATCTTGCACCATCATTGCAAATCCTTGTAAATTGCCCGTTTCATCCCTTAATGCCATCGTAATTACATTCGCCCAGAAGCGGGAGCCATCTTTTTTCACCTGCCAGGCTTCCTTCCCCAAATAAACTTCGCTACCCGTTCCACCTGTTTTCTCAATTCCATTGCGATCCATCGTCCCGCAAAGAATCGACTCCGGTTGCCCCATCACTTCGTCACATTTATAACCATAAATTCGCTCAGAACCCGCATACCAAGTGGCTATGCTCCGATCAGCGGTAAGCAACAACAGCGCAAAATCCTGCGCCCAGGCCTTTGACTTGGAATGCTTCTCATCGATCAACTGTAGCTTTGACTTGTCGCGCAACATTAAAAGATGTCGCACCGGCAACACATCCCCTTTAGCGCAATACTCTATCTCGTGCGGTCTGCCATCATTTCCCATCAGATGCAGCGTCCCTTCCTGTTCACCTGATTGAAGGAAGGAGCGCCATCGCCCGGAAATGCCCCGTTTAAAGCTGGGCTGCGAAAAATCATCCAAGCGGCGGCCTATGATTTTCTCCCGTGGAAGGCCCAGCAGTTTACTGGCACCAATACTGGCTTCCCAGGAATTTCGCTCATTATCCGCAATTAGTATCGGAGTGGAACGCGGGAACACAAATGATCGAAACAGAAATTCCAAATGCTTCGCGCCGTTCTCTGCCAGCCAACAAGAGGCTTGTGGATTGAATGCTATCGATGACATGCGTTGCCCTCTCCTACACAGTTCTTGACTCATGCAATTTAGCGAGCCACTTGCCGCAACAGAGTATGATTTTTTTCAGCTTGAAATTTGGCATGTTTTCTGGCCCGCAGTAGCCGCAGCCGAATCGCTGTATTGCTGACGTTGTTTTCCATCGCAATCTCCTTAATCGACACTCCCTGCACTCTCTGTTCCAACAGCAAACGATCACTGGCCGGTATGAACGACAAAACGCGTTGTGTATCAAGAGCGGCAAAATTGGGACTCTCAGCACTAGGAAGATCGGTTAACACTTGCCATCGCGATTGCTGCTTGAACCATTTCCGATAGCAATTTAGAGCAATCGAATTCACCCAGGTGGAAACCATGTTGTCATCCTGCAACTGCGCAATCTTTTCCCATCCGCGGACCCATGCCGATTGTGCAATTTCAAATGCACCTTCCGCCTTGGCACCTCTTGAAAGCAGGAATCTTACCGTGAGATTGAATCCTTGTTGGTAAGCCTGACCATAGTCGTCTCGAGTCATATTTGGGATATATCTGCACTTCAATGACCAAAGCTAAACAGACTGATAGGGAGTAATTTTGGAGATCTATTGGCTGGAAGAGGGAAGAATATGTTACGAAACTACCCAGATTGGGCAGAAAATACCGCGTGGGAGGGTTCACCCGTGAACATTCCCGCCAAGGCACTAGACAACAATTACTTGCCGAGCCGCCATGCGCAAGAATGCGGTTAGCAATTTCACGCATGACGGTTCGGCTAAGGCCTTCATTGTATAGGCATTTTGAGAACGATCAACTAGGCAGCGGCAGCCAATGAACCGATAAGCAATGCAGCAATCTTTCGAAGTTTTTGTTCGGCCGCTTGTTCCTCGGCCAGCGACTGCTTCAGCAGGTCAACCACACCGTCAGCGTTCAACTTTTCCGCCAGGCTGATCGCCGTTAGATAGCCCGCAATCTCGTAATGCTCAACGCGGCTGCCCGCGCCTATAATTCCAAGATCCAAAAGGGTTTCATCTCCCGTTGCGGATAAAGCTTCAGCACCTTCTTCGATGACGCCTTCCATACCCATACATTTTTTCCCCGTCGGCTTGAATTGCAGGATCTTTGCCACCTCTTCCAGGCGCACAACTTGCCCCTCTGTTTCTTTCAAATGTGCCTGAAGGGCTGCCTTAAGTTCGGCATCCTTTGATCCTTTCGCCATCTTTGGAATCGCCTTGGTCAGCTGTTTTTCCGCAGAATACAGATCTTTTATTTCGTCTTCGAGTAGGTCACTCAAAGTTTTAACTACAGACATTGAACACACTCCTAGTAATTGTTAGTTGAGAACTTTAGGACATCTCGACTAACAGCAAGTGAAGGGCCAAATCTTTGACGAATAAACTGGAAACAACTACATGCGGAACGGATCTTTACTTGTATGAACATTCAACAAGCAGGCTTCCTATTCAGTTCTGACCCAAGACTTCCACCACGGGATCCAGACCCGGCGTTTCCCCCACCAGATCCGATGCCCATGCCCACTCCCGATGGTCCTGATCCATCTACTTTCCCATCGCCGATGATCGATCCGCTGCTGGACCCGCTCCCTCAATATTGAGTTGCGACTGGGCTTTATTCCACTCCGCTTCCACCACCATATGGACAAAATAAACTTTGCGCACGGAGCCAATTGAAAGCACAAACGGATAAAAATCCAACAAGCCCATACTCCGCGAAAATTCGTTCAGTACTGCCGTAAAGCGTACCCAGGAATTGAGATATTGCAGAAAACGCGTATCGGGTTTCACCAGCACTTCAGGCACAAAAGCCTCAAAGGGCATCTCCACCGAATCAATGTCCAATCCGAAACTGACAGCGATTTCCAACGTGTCTACAATGTGAAGGTAATGCGCCCAGGACTCCGCCCAATCTTCCATGGGTGCGAGGTGGCGTAGTAACTCACAAAACTGGATTGCCAATCGGGCGATGGACCTTGCTTGTAGTGCGACTCTAAAGCCGCCGCGTAGTCTTGCCGCTCATCTCCAAACAATTCCCGAAAGCCTTCCAACCAAGGCGTTCCATCCACCAGACGGTCCCAATAATAGTGGCCAACCTCATGGCGAAGATGCCCAAGCACGGTCCTGTACGGCTCGTGCATTTTTTCGCGAACACTTTCCCTTGTTGCGTGATCGGCTTCTGCAATATTTAGAGTGAATCCCTTCGGAGTGGCCCGTAATTACATGCGGCCCATTGGCCGGATCACTAAGAAAATCGAACGCCAGGCATTCAATCGTTCTTTAGCACGTCAGCATCCTTTCCCACGTCTGCGAAGAATGTCCCACGCCATGAAAAAGTCTACCTCGCAGGTAAACAGTTACGGCGGAAAAGGCTCGAATTGCTCGCATGGTCATCCAAGTGCTTATAGAAAGGATGTGACGGCTCTCATGACTTCTCAAACAAAACGTAACATTTTACTAATTGATGATAGTGCAGCAGATGCGGATCTGGTCAGACATTCGATCAGCACCGGTCTGTCAGCACCAAATCTTATGGTATTTGACGATGGAGTGGAGGCCCTTAAGATGCTTCATGCAAACCCCTCAACATTGCCAGACTTGATCTTGCTAGACCTGCATATGCCCCGTATCAGTGGCCTTCAGGTATTAGCAGAAATCAAGGCAGACCCAGTCTTGAAATCGATACCTGTGGTCGTGCTTTCCAGTTCGGTAGAAGATCGCGAAATATGCAGCGCCTATGGCTTACACGCAAATTGCTTCATTACAAAACCCATGGATGTAGATGGTTACAACGAAGCGTTGCGAGTGATCGAAGAATTCTGGTTTGACAAAGCAAAGTTACCAAGTCATTAATCCTGACTCAGAGGCGTTACCGAGCCACGACCGGTAAGGGAGTCGGTTGCACAGAAACTTGTGCAATCAAATCACTTGTTGGCTCACCGGCAACTCAAGCACGAACGTTGCACCTGGGTCGCTGGCAAGCCAATAAATGTGCCCCCCAGCCCCTTCAACAATGCGTTTTGAGATTGCCAAACCTAGTCCGGCCCCGCTCCGCCGCCCATCCAATCTTTGAAACGGCTCAAACAGTTTGCCTGCGTAAAGTGGATTGAAACCGCTTCCATTATCCAAAACTGTAATTCGGATCACTTCTTCAATCTGTTCCACGTCAATGCTAATTCGCAATGGCCGCTCTGCATCCCTGTATCGCAGCGAATTATCAATCAATTCCAACAGCACCATTTGCGTCTTGTGCGGCACAAGACAATCCGGCAACACATTGGAAAGGGCAAGCTCTCCACCAACTTCTTCCAGCGCTTTGCGGCTATCCAATTTGGCTCCCAGCAACGCCAAACGCAGCTGAGTCATTTCGCCGCCATCGGTAGCACTATTGGTTTCCACCAACAGCACCACGCGGCCAAGCAAACGGGTTAGATCCTGCTGTGATTCTTTGATAGCTCCCAAATGTACAGCAACCGCTGTGACCACCTCAGGATCCAGCGCCCGTTCCAGCAGTTGCGCATTGGTCAGACATTTTCGCCCAAGGGCGCGCACGTCATGCGCAAGGTGCGGGATAAGTTCTTCCCAATCCAGACTCATACACTTTCCGATTCTTCAGTCCCGTCGTCATCTGCAGCAGTCAATCGGTACTGCTTTAGTTTCGTATGTAACGTTTTTGCGCTAATACCTAAAGTTATTGCTGCACGCGTTTTGTTATTGTTTGAGCGCAGCAAAGTTGCCTCAATCAAAGTCCGTTCAGCCTCTTCTATCGACATCCCACCTGGATCCCCAAACCTGGACTTGCCTGCACCACTTCCGGTTCAACTGCAATCTTCGGCTTTGGTAAATCCCGCCGGCCCGGCAAGAACAGGTGATGCCGCAGTATTGGCCCTTCACCCGCCATAATCATCGCCCGCTCGATCACATTACGTAATTCCCGCACGTTGCCGTCCCAACGATAGGCAGACAGCACCTCAATGGCCATAGCATCCACGTGGGTAACCCGCAGGCCATGCTTCTTGTTTAACTTTTCTGTCAACGTGGCGGCGATTAAGGGCAAATCTTCAATACGATCACGCAATGGTGGCAGTGCTATATGAAAAACGTTCAGACGGTAGTACAAATCTTCACGCATTTTGCCACTTTTAATTGCAACGTCAGGGGGACGATTAGTTGCCGATACTAAACGCACATCAGCCAACATCTCAGTTTTTCCACCCAGGCGCCGGAACTTAAAATCTTCAAGAACACGCAGCAGCTTGGCCTGAATTGGCATCGGCATCTCTCCGATTTCATCCAGAAACAGAGTGCCTCCCTGCGCCAACTCCATCGCACCGGCACGCCTTTCTACAGCGCCTGTGAATGCGCCCTTTTCGTGGCCAAAAAGCTCACTCTCTACCAGCGACTCGGGCAATGCAGCGCAGTTGATCGCCATAAATGGCTCTGCACTGCGCGGGCTGAGATCATGAATCGCACGGGCCACTAACTCTTTGCCTGAACCGCTTTCGCCGGTAATCAATACGGCTGCTTTGGTCGGGGCTACTTGACGGATCGTGGTAAAAAGCTCCAGCATTTGCGGAGAACGCCCCACCATATCGCCAACCACCCCGCGTTGAGCCATGTCCTGACGTAGGCGCTCATTTTCTGAAGCCAGACGCCCAT
>JBBRJC010000046.1:0-12420 GCA_038220135.1 Bryobacterales bacterium
GAACGATGCACGAATTTGCTGATCGCACCGGGGGCAAGGCGTTCATCAATCGCAACGATATTGACGGGGCCATTCGCGAGGTGATGGAAGAAACGGAGTTGACTTATAGCCTGGCTTTTTATCCGACGCAGGACAAGGCTGATGGCAAATATCGCGACATTAAGATCAAGGTCAACCGCCCGGGCGTGCACGTGCGGTATCGCAAGGGTTATGTGGCAGCGAAGGTAGAGGATACAGAGAAGGATCGGGAACTGCAGTTGTCGCAAGCGGTGCATAGCCCAATCGAAGCCAGTGCGCTGGGGATTCTTGCGCAGGTGATGAAGAAGGAAAACAAGTTGCTGGTGCAGGTTTTGGTAGACCCGGCGGGCATCGCGCTGGAGAATCAGACGGACAGGAAAGTTGGCAGATTGGATTTCCTTTTTTTGCAACGCGATAAAACAGGGCAGGATTACGATGGCACTAAAGACACGATTCACTTAACGCTGGGTCCGGAAAACTATTCGAAGATGATGAAGGGTGGGTTCATCTACAAGAAGGAAATTACGCTGAACCCGAAGGCGGAGTTTTTGCGTATCGTGGTGCGGGATTCGACCTCGACACTTTCCGGGTCTGTAACAACATCGTGGTAGTCATCCTGAATTTTCATAAATGTCTGGGCCGAAGAGCGTCGGCAAGAGTGCCGACGCGGCAGACACGAGTGTCCGCGCCACAGATGATTAGCAGACTTGTTCAACTTCGGAATTCAGGTTCATCACCTTCTTGCGTTACCGCAACCTGGTAATTTACGAGTCGCGCATGTTGTAGCACAGCAGGCGCGGTCCTTTGCTATTGATCGATTCTTTGGTGTGTTGCACCACGTATAACAACCCATGGCTGAGCACTGGAAGCGACCAGGTTTCACGGGCAGCAAATAGCCATCCGCGCGAACCTTCTTTATAGCCGGCCGGTGTTAGATCCATCCACAGCAAATGGCCCATTTCGCCGAGGGCGAGAAAGCGTCCGTCCACGTGCAACAGATTGCCGCGGTAGGTGCTGAGCAATGGCTCGCGAAGCTGGCCGCCGGCGGTGAAAGATTCTTTCCATTCGGGATTGGTGCGCCATGCCACTTTTCCGGTTTTTGCATCGACGCAGGAAAGCGCGGCATCGGGTTCGTTACGGCCGTCGAAGCCGTAGAGATAGCCGTCTTTGTGAATGGGGGTGTTGAAGTGCATGCCGAAATCGGGATTGGTCCAAGCTAGTTTGTACTTGAAGTCTTTCGTGATTTCAAGCATGGCACCGCCGGTTTTGTAGCTGGCGGAAATGAAGACGGAATTACCGAAGATGACTGGGCACGATGCGTTTACGGATTCGTAGCTTTTGCTGCGCCAGGGGAACGAAAAGTCGATTGCGCCGGTAGTGGGGTCGAGCATGATCAGCCCACCGGTTGGGGGTTGGCTTTCGCCACCAGCGAAGACGAAGATGCGCCGTTGGCCGTGGACTGTGGCCGGAATGGGTGAGGCGTAACTACCGCCCCATTCGGTGCCTGCGCCCCAGTTCATTTTGCCTGTCAGCTTGTCAAAGGCGGCGACGGTGGGACCGGGGGCACCGATGTTTATGATGAGTTGATCGCCTTCGAGCAAGGGCGTGGAAGCCATGCCGAAGAAATCCTGACGGAGCTGAAATTCCTGTTTCAGATTGCGACGCCAGATTACTTTGCCGGTGGGCAGGTGCTGGCAGTGGAGTTTGCCTTCGGCGCCCATTGTGTAGACGCGTTCACCATCAATAATTGGGCTGGCGCGGGGACCGTTGTTGTAGCCGTAGCGATCCTCAAATTCAGTTGGGTAAGTGTGTTGCCAGAAACGTTCTCCGGTTTCCGGATGCAGGCATTCCACCACTTCCTGAGAGGCTTTGCGGTGAAAGAAAACTAGCTTGCCGTTTGAGATCGAAGGGGAACTGTAGCCGGTGCCTTTGTTCATTTCCCAAACCAGTTGGGGACCGGTTGCTGGAAACTTCTTGAGCAGCTTGGTTTCTTTGGAATGGCCGTTGTGGGTGGACCCGAGAAAACAGGGCCACTCTTCGGTGACTGCGGACTTATTCAGGGCACCGGGTTTCTTACGGAAGGTCGCATCAGGATTGGCTTGCGCGGCAAGCGCCGCACCACTGGACGGTGTGACTTTAGGCGGAGCCGGGTCAGCAAATTTTTTCTGCCCGAATGCGGGCGCGATAACAGTGGAGAGTAAAAAAGCCCTGCGTTTCATTGGCAGAGCTTATTTTCTCACTTCTTGATTGCGGGTGCAGTCTTGATGCGGAGGGCAATCATGATTTGATGCGTGCGAAACTGTTCACGGGAAAAAATCACTTGGCCGAAATCGTAGTAACGCCACTCGGCGAAGAATTCGCAGTTGGCGCGCAGGGGCATTGTTATGCGGCCCTGCGGCTGATAGTAACTGGTGGGTCTGGTGCCGCCAGTGCGGAGCAAGGTGCCTCCGGCTGATACGGCGATGCGTGAGTGGACCTTGAAATCAGTGAGCAAAGTTGCGGAGTGCAGGTTGTCGCGATAGAGCGAACGGAGCGAGCCGAACGACGCAGGATCGCGGTAAAGAATATCGCTATACAATGCGCCGCGTACATATTCAGCAAGCACTGAAAGACGGCGGGACTTGGCCTGCTGCCATTGAACTGAAGCGCCACCGGTGGCGTTGGAGAATGCGTAGTTTCCGGCCCAGGTTGGATTGCTGCCGTTGAGGCGGATGAAGTGCCCGGTCATTGACCAATTTTGATTCAACTGGTAGCGGGCACGAAGTTTGAGGGAATTGAAATCGGTAAGGGTTGTACGGAACCAGGCATGATCGCCTGAGGCCTGCTCCGTGTCGGCGTTGATTGTGAGGGCCTTGATTGGGCGCAGGACGATGCCGCCGATAAATGCAGTGCGCTCAATTCTTCCCTGCTCCGACCCTTCCAGCTTGTCCAAACGGCTGCGCGGAGTGAATGATTCGCCCCAGGTGGAACGTTCGCCGGCGCGGATGGTGAGCCACTTGGTGACATCGAAGAAGGCCTCGAAGCGATTTTCATTGTAGTTCCAAATCACAGGAAGCGTGGATTGGTTATGGATGCGATCTGTACTGACCGAATCAACCAGGCGCAACCTACGCCAGGGTCGCAGTTCGACGGCAACGTTACCGGTTGTGCGCGGCTGTACCGCCTCAGAAGAAGCTGCGGTTTGAATGCCGTTTGTGAATCGAAATGTGTCGAGCAGAAAAAATAAGCCTGCGGCGCTCTCGGTAAAATTCGCAGTAGTGCTGGGGCGGGTATAGAAGAATTGGCCGGAGAGGTCAATCCAACTTGCCGGAGAAACAGTGCCATGAATACCAGTGGTGTTTGTTGTGCCGGAAATGCCGTAGGAATCTTTGCCGTTCAAAAGAAAGAGTTGTTGTCCCAGGTACGTGCCGGGGCGATTGCCATTGCTTCGGGTATCAACACTGAGGGTTTGATCGTCGTGAAAGCGCGCCACCGATTGCTCGAAGGTGAAGTGATATTTTTCACGTGTCCAGCGCAGGCCGACGCGTGCCGTGGTGTAGCCAAAACTTACGGTAGAGGCGGCAGGATAATTGTTTTCGTCAAACACGAGCGGACTGACTGCATTGCCACGCGCTCCCTGGCGGCTGACACCAATAAATGGACTGAAACCCTTGCCCGGACGGAAATCGACATCGGCATCAAAAAAGCGTTGCTTTTGATCGAAGCTGCGCTGGTTGAAAGCCCCGGTTACGTTGGCGAAAGACGGAAGGGCGTTAAAGTAGGTGGTGTTTCTATAGACCACGGTGGCGCGATAGACGCCAAACTTTTCGGCGGTCAAGCGCGCGGAGTTGTAAGGATCGCCGCCCCAATTGTTGGCACGGAATGTGAACGTGTCGTAGAACTTCCCACCAGGAAGAGTAAATTCGGCGCGCAGCAAGCGCGGCCCTTCGCCAAGGTTCACGACGGAGCGATAAGTATTTAGATCACCGTTCAATGCTGGAGTTGCCCGATAGCCAACTTCAACCATGCCAGTGGGCTGTTCCTGAGCCCAGCAAGCCACAGTGGCGAGAATAGGAATAACAAGAAGCTTCTTCATTTGAGCAAAGCCTTGCTCACGTGGGAGCCGTGAATTTTGGTGTGACACACCGTGCAGTTGCGGTAGAAGGGATCGCGAATGTTATGGAAAGCCGGCGGGATGCCCCCCAGCACCTGCCGGCTAGCCGTGTTTACGGGCAGTGCAACGTGGCATTCAAGACACTGTAGCGATACATCGCTGCGCGTCAACATTCGTGGATTAACTGAGCCATGTGGTTCATGACAAGTGGAGCAAGCCTCAATGCGCACTGGCTTATGTTCGTAACGGAACGGGCCGCGCTTGTCGGTATGGCATTTCAAGCAGCCCGGCTCATTACCACCGTGCCGCGCTGTTGAAGCCTGGGCTTTTGGTTGGAACGTTCCATGTGGGTTGTGACAATCAACGCAATTCACCTGGCCTTGTTGCACTTTATGAGCGAACGGTTTGGAGAACTGCGCGCGAGCTTCGGTGTGACAGCCCATACACTGGGCATTTTTGTCTTTGGGTTGGGCAGGTTGGGTGGACGCATGAACATTGTGGCAACTGGTGCAAGCCACTTCACCGCGGCCATGACCAGAGCTTACACGCCCCACATGGGTTGCCTGATTTTTATGACACGCAAGGCAGGTTGCTTCCCCTGCCTTAGCCGTCATCTTTCGAGGATTGTGAATTTCTGCCGGGTCAGCTGTTTCAGCATGCTTGGCCGTATTGCCGTGGCATGAATCGCAAGCCTGCTTTACGCCGGCATGGCGATTTTTCGTAAACGAGTTGACCAGATCTTCGTGGCAGGCAGCACAGGATTCCCATTTTGGATTGGGGGCCTGAGCCATCGCCGCAAGCGCGAAGACCCACATTGCGATTAGCGGTTTCACTTTGCATGCACCTTACTCACTGCAAAATCAGCATTCGGACCATGGCACACTGCGCAACCTTCACCCAATTGTGAGGAGTTCAGAAGGAAGTGCGAAGCGGCAGCTTTTGAGACATGACAGCCACTACAAACTGCTGCGGCGGGACCGGCGCTTGGAATCCAACCACGCGGGTCGCTCACATTCAGATTAGTTTCCGGCAGCGGTAATGCTTCGGAACCATTTACGTGGCACGCTGCGCAGTTGTTCAATTCGTTGGGGAAACCGACAGAATTGAAGTTATTGACAGACCCACCAAATCCGATGATTGTATAGTCCCGGATCTGCTTTTTGCCGGCATGAATCCTGTGGATCATTGTCCCCAGATGGATGCTTTCACTTGCCCCTTGAGCGGGCGTTCGGCGGGCCACGTCGGTACCAGAAGGGGTGTGGCAAAGAACACAGGTTTCGATTTGATTTCGGTTCCGGCCATGTGGTGCCAATTGGAAATGGCAGACGTTACATTTGTCGATCGAGACTACCTTTCGTCTTTGAGCGACAGGCGAGTTATCAATGGAGAATGTCTTCCACACATTAATTGCGGCATCGCGCACAGTTACCACTGAGTCGTCGCGCCTTGTAAGATTCGCGTTCTTATAGCCGGTCATGGAGATGGTGAATGAGCCTTTTGAAGTAGCGGGAATCGCATTGGTGAAAGTGTAGGTTGCCTCGCCACTAGCCGCCATTGGCGTAGCGATAGCAGATTCGCTGAAGAGCGTCGTGTATTCCTTGGTGTCTCCGGCCAGAATGATTGCCAGTGAATTCATGTCGGAGGGCTTGATGGGATTGCCCTTGGCATCTTTCACTGCGAAAGTGACGATCGGTTTTTTGCCTGCGATGCCGTCCTTGATGTCGAGGATCGCAAGCTTGGTGCCCGGCAGTTGGGCGGAGTATTCCGGAATCTGGTGAGAGCCGCGGATAGAAAGATCGAAGTCTTTGCCGTCAGGGCGATGGCACTCTGAACATTGATTGTCGGTGGCCGCAAAGTGTCCCTTACCGGCTGCGAAATCAAGATCATCGTGGCAGGATCCGCAGGCTGCGCGGCTGGGCTGATACATATTAGTTGCCTGTGTTGCGGTGTTTGGACCAGACTGCACATGGCATACATTGCAATTGCGAATGTCAGAGGGGAATCCAACTTTGGAATAGTCATTCACAGAATTACCGAAGCCGATGATTTGATATTTGCCACCAGCCTTCACGCTGGGCAAACTGCTGCCGGCGTGGATTTTGTGAGCCATTACTGCGAGGTCAACGGTGTTGCCTGTATCAGGGTCTGTGGTTTGGGGAGTGTGGCATAGCACGCACATTTCAATTCCGCGACGAGCGCCACCATGGGCACTGATTTCGCCATGACAAGTGCTACAGGTTGCATCCTTGATTACGTCTCGCACTACAGCAACCTTGCCGCCGGATGGGACGAAATTGAAAGTGGCACTGGCGAAATTTGTTCCAAGGTCAAACTCGGTCAACACGCGTGAGGAGTAAACGCCGATGGTGTGGGTTGAATCTGCTTCAAATGTTGTTGGAGCCTTGGTGCGGAAAGTGTAGAGATACTCGCCTTCAGCCGTTTTCGTGAAAACGCCACCAGCGGCATCGGCACCGGCCTGGATGGCCGATTTACCGGTGATCGTACTTACTTGTGTGAGCGTTGTATAGGAGACGTATTGAGTCTGCCCATTGGGAATGTAGGCGGCGATGAAACTCATCGAAACAGCACCCGGGGTATTGATGCCTTCGCGCTCGAGCGGCACACCCTTAGGGTCGGAAATTTGCACACGCGCCCGGATGGTTCCATCCGTCAAAATTTCGGCGGCGACGATTTTCAAATTGAGACCCGGCCGCACAAACGAGATCGTCCTGGCATCAGCGAAGAAGGCCTTGTCGCGGGCAGTGAATTCCTTCTTGCGATTCGCGGCTTGAATGCCTCCAAGCACTGCAAACAAGGCAACGGCAAATAGAATGACTCTTGTCCGTATAGAATATCTGGTCATATCAAACACTTTCCTTTGCCAGCAGAAGCGTGGCCTAAACTGCCGGCAGATACAGAGCTTGTAGCAATCCAGTCGCCACTCTATTTCGCATGAACTTTGCTGACAGCCTGGTCAGTTGCTGGCCCGTGACAAACCGTACAGCTTTCACCGAGCGATGAACTATTGCGGATAAAGTGCGTGGCTGCATCTTTCGACACATGGCATCCACTACAGACCGCAGTTGCCGGACCTGCTAGCGGAACAAAGCTGCGTGGATCCTGCACATCGCTCAAAGTAGCCGCCAATGGTAATTGTTCGCTGCCATTGACATGGCATGCGGCGCAATTGTTCAGTTCGTTCGGGAAGCCAACACTGTTGAAGTTATTGACTGAACCGCCGAAACCAAAAATCGTGAAGTCACGGATTTGTTTATTGCCAGCGTGAATGCGATGGACCATTGTTCCAAAGTGCACGCTTTCATTCGGTGCTTGTGCAGCAGGCCGGCGGGCTGCGTCAGTGTTCGCAGGGTTGTGGCATATCACGCATGCCTCAATCTGATTGCGATTGCCACCGTGCAGGCTTAAATTGATGTGGCAGTTGTTGCACTTGGCGAGTGAAACAACCTGACGACGCTGCGCTACTGGGGAATTATCAATGGAAAACGTCTTGACGAAATTCTTGCCAGGGTCACGTACAGTAACCGGCAGATTGCCGAAAGACCGGATCGTAATCGTACGGTAGCCTTCCATTGAAAGCGTGTAAGAACCCTTGGCATCTGCAGGAAGGGGACGAGTAAATGTGTAGGTTGCCCGTCCATCGGCGGTTGAAGGTGCGGCCAAAGCACTTTCACTCCAATAATTCGTATAGTCTGTCGTAGGCCCACCCAGCACTAGCGAAAGTGCGGTTAAAGCTGAAGGCTTTACTGGATTGCCTTTGTTGTCCTTCACCGTGAATGTCACCGTGGGATTTTTTCCTGCAACAAAATCCTTCACATCCACAAAAGAGAAGACCGTGCCTGGAAGCTGCGTAGACCGTTCGGGAATCGTATGCGCGCCCTTGACGGAAATATCGAACTCGCGGACACCCTCTGGATAGTGGCAGGTGGTGCAATTTGCGTCGTCCACTTGTGGAATATGAATGTCGCCTTTCGCGAAGTCGATATTGTCGTGACAGGAACCGCAAGCGGTACGATTGGCGGCATTCACGCGGTTAGCTTGGGAAGCAGCATCGGGGCCTTTTTGTACGTGGCATACTTCGCAATTACGAATGTCCGGTGGAAAGCCGACTTTCGAATAATCAACAACCGTATTATTGAAGCCGATGATCTGATATTTGCCTCCATCCTGAACACTTGGCAACTTTGATCCGGCGTGAATTTTGTGAGCCATCACAGCCAGGTCAACTGTATTTCCGGTATCGGGGTCAACAGTTTGAGGGGTGTGGCAAAGCACGCACATCTCAACACCGCGCCTTGCGCCGCCATGAGCATTAATCTCGCCGTGACACTTGTTGCAGGTTGCCGATTTGATAACATCGCGGACCGCTTCAACTTTGCCCCCACCAGGAACAAAATTATAGGTGGCACTTGCAAAATTAGTTCCTAAATCAAATTCCTTCAGCAAGCGCGAAGAATATACTCCGATGGTATGGGTGGCATTGGCATCGAAGCCTGACGGCGCCTTCGTTCGAAAAGTATAAACGTACTCGCCATCAGCGGTCTTCGTAAATGTGCCGCCAGTATCGGCAGCAGCTTGAATAGCAGACTTACTTGTAATATTGCTAACCTGCGTACGCGTCGTATAGGAAACATATTGCGTTTGACCCTGTGGAATATAGGCTGCAATGAAACTCATGGCAACGGCACCCGGCGAAACAATACCGTCGCGATCAAGCGGAACACCCTTTGGATCTGCGATGCGAACTGTGGCACGAATGGTTCCGTCGGCGGCAACTTCAGCCGACACGATTTTCAAATCAAGCCCGGGCCGGACAAAAGAGATGGTGCGGGCATCGGCATAGAATGCTTTGTCTCGGGCCGAAAAGGTATGATTTTGGGTCGCTGCAATGCTGATAGTTACAGCCAATACGGCGAGGAGGGCTAGTCCAACCCGAAAACGTAAAGATTTTTTGGTCATTAGGTCACTGTCCTGTGCCAAGATCCTGAAGGATTTTTGGAGCTGCTTCATCTACTGCAAGCACCTGATGGCAACTGCTGCAATCCTGTGCAATTTGCTTGCCATCCATAGAAGCCAGATCTGAGCCATGGCACCGGAAACAACCTGGTGAATCTGTATGTCCGATATGGATGGGATAAGTGCCCCAGGTGATTTTCATCTCCGGGTAGATATTGCGAGTATAGATCGCCGCAAGCGCCATACCCGCACGAGTAACATCAGCACTATTCGCACCTTTGAATTGTGAGCTTAACGCCGCAGGCAATTCAGTTTCGGGTTTCGTATACACTTTATTCAACAGATCAACGGCAATCTTTTTCACTGCTGGCAAAGATGTTGCAATCTCGCCTGACAACATCGCTTTATCCACTGCCGCCGCCGGAAGTTCAAACTGATGACTAGGCCGATTATGACAATCGAGGCATCCCATATCGCGCTGTTTCAGACCGGCAATCGAATCCTGCTTCTTGCCTGGTGCAAAATACTCAACTGAAGCCCCACCTTTGGTTGACCTGACCCAATCAAATGACGAGTGGTCAGTTTTCGATGAAGCATAAGTGATTTTCATGCCGCCCATGTGCGCACCATGAATGCCTTTGCCTGTGCTCGCGCTGCCCACCTTCAACATCATGACAGTCTTGATTTGCTGATTGTTGTCGGAGTATTTGGTCAGCACCTTCAGCTTGTCTCCAGAATCCTTTTTCGATGAGTGGCAAGTTTCACAGGTCTCTTTGGTGGAATGCATGCGTTCAAGCGGGGGAGGAATTGGGCGGCTGTACATGCCCGTATTAACCAGCAATAGTTGGCGCGTCCCATTCCATTTGGCGGCAATAAAATTGGCAGCACCTGGGCCCACGTGACAAGCAACGCATTCCACTTTGGAGTGCGAAGCAGTGTTGTTGTAGGCAGTAAATTCGGGGCTCATCACGCTGTGGCAGGCTGTTCCGCAGAACTCGACGCCTTCCATGTAATGCACAGCTTTATAGCTGAAGGTGCCGCCTAGAATTACATTGACGACTGTGACCACACCAACGAAAAGAACAAGGCGTTTGATCGCCTCGTTCTTCCAGTTGATGGAACCAACTCCCGGTGCATTCTGTGGGCGTTGCCGCCGCGCGAGGGCTACGCCGGCGGGTATCAACGCGAGGCCAGCAAAGAACGCAACCGGAAGAAGAACAAACTGAACAATTCCGACATAGCCAGCGGAAGTACCGCCGACACCTAAAAACCAGAGAGAGAAAACAGTGGCCCCGGTAACGAGAAAGATTCCCATACGGCTGAGCCAATTGTCAGAAAAAAGGAGGATGGGCAAGAGTCGCGCGACCCATCCTCGTTGCTCTGACCCATTACCTTGATTTGGCATAGGTCGCTCTCGCACAGGCTTCTATTTCAACGTCCGAATGAACATTACACAGGAAGTAACCTCAGCGGCAGACAGCGATTTCACTGGCTTCATCTTCCCGATTCCTTCAGTCACATTCTTCATACAGTCCACATCGGACTTAGCCAAAACTTCTTTGGATCCCAGTGCCCGCATTTCAACCTTCATCATTTTGGCGATTGCCTGATTGCCTTTTCCGTCTGGTCCGTGGCAAGACTTGCAAGCCTTGTCATAAGCGGCTTTGCCAGCAGCTACATCAGCCTGCAAGGGCTGAATGGAAAAGATAAAAGCAAACGCGGCACCCGCGATGAATAATTTGTTGCCCATGGATGGCCTCCAGATCCGAACTTAAATTCGCCCTACGTCGTTTACATGGCAACTTAGTGGCCAATCAATGAATTCAAGGTCTTGCGGAGATAGGAGAGGTCAAAACGACTGCGCATGGGGGATATCACTCAAATGTGTGACCGGATTTAGCCAATTACCCCAGCTTTGGTCTACTCCGCTTGCAAACGGCCAAGCAGCAGGCTGAAATACATGCGGTGGTCTGACGGCCATGGACCAATCCGAGAGCCCAAATAGTAGGGCCGGATCTCGGTGAATGTTTGAATGGAGGGCAGCTTAGCATTAAGTTGCTATAGAATAGTGCCCATGCGCTTCGCCCTTCTTCTTACACTTACTATCGCACTGTATGGGGCCACACCGGTGATTGTGGCTGATTCCGCAAAAACCGGAATGGACCAAACTCGCCTTGCCCAAATTCCGGTTCGCCTGAAGGCATTCGTTGATAAGGGCACTGCTGCGGGCTTTGTTACGCTGGTCGCCCGTCACGGACATGTAGCTTCAATCAGTGCCACCGGATATACGGACATCGAATCGAAACAGCCAATGAAGATCGACAATATTTTCCAATTGCATTCGATGACCAAGCCTATTGTGGCAATGGCGATTATGATGCTTGTTGAAGAGGGGAAGCTGGCGATCAGCGATCCGGTGGAAAAGTTCCTGCCTGAGTTTCGTGGACAGATGGTGGGCGAGTTGAACGCGGACAAGAGTGTGCGTTTAGTAAAGCCAGCCCGGCCCATGCAAATTCGTGATCTGTTGACGCACACTTCGGGCATGATGCAGAATCCGCCGCCGGGCATTGGCGAACTTCATGGCGCGCTTCACAAGAGCTTGGCCGACGTGGTGTTGGTTGCTTCACAGCAACCCCTGCTTTCACAACCTGGCACGAAATGGTCTTACAGCAACATGGGTGTGGCCGCGCTTGGGCGAATCATTGAAGTGCTTTCCGATATGCCGTTTGAAACGTATCTGGCGGAGAAGATTTTCAAACCGCTGGGCATGAACGATACGTTTATCTATCCACCGAAAGAGAAGTTCAGCCGCATGCCGACGGCTTATATTTTGAAGGACGGCAAGCCATTGAAGTACACGTCGGACCCGCTGGGTGAGGGTGCAATGAAGTTCCGTGAGAACGCCAAATATCCGCTGCCTGAGGGTGGACTTTATTCGACGGTCAGTGATCTGTTTCCGCTGTATCAGTTGATGCTGAACGGCGGCACTTATAAGGGAGTGCGGCTGTTATCGAAGGCTTCGGTTGAAATGATGACGCAAAACCACACTGGCGATTTGAAGACCAATGGGCCCGGTTATGGCTGGGGGCTTGGAGTGTCTGTGGTACGTGATGCTCAGGGAGAGTCGCAGTTGATGTCGATTGGGACCTATGGGCATGGAGGCCGGTATGGCACCTATTATTTCATCGATCCGAAGCGCGATATGATTGGCATTTTCATGATCCACCGGGAGGGTGGGAGTGACGAGAAAAATGCGTTTGTGGAAATGGCGATTGCAGCGGCAATTGACTAGGAAATAGCAAATTTTCCGCGACCCTCAATACGCACCAAAGTTA
>JBBRJC010000047.1:0-12393 GCA_038220135.1 Bryobacterales bacterium
ATCGATCCGGCTCTTTGTGCGGCTCCATAACATTCATTCGCTTGAAACATTTTTGAGGCATTCTGATTTTGGCCGCCAAATGGTGTACACTATGGCCAAGGAGGTGGGCCTTCTCAAATTCGAGGCCTTCCCATCAGCATCCTCTGGACGGTGCCGTTCCGCCCTCACTCAGCTCCCAAGCCGCAAACCTACTTGCGTCCCTGCTCAACCTCGTCTTGCCTGACGATTGTCGCTTGTGTGGCAAACCCCTTGAAAATTTCAATCGCATCCCTGTGTGCAAGTCGTGCCTTGCTTCAACCAAGCCCCTGGTGGCAGAATTTTTCTGCGTTACCTGCCGCACCCCGTTCCTAAGCGAATACCCACTTGATGAAAATGGCAAGTGCGGTTTATGCCGTCATGGATTGAATGATTATGATGCCGCCTATTGCTACGGTGCCTACGAGGCCGAACTGCGCGGCCTGATTCATCTCTTGAAGTATCAGCGTGTTGAAACGTTGGGCAAGCCTTTATCCCAACTTCTCATCAAAGCACTGCCGCTTGATCAACGGTTTGATTGCATTGTCCCGTTGCCGCTGCACTGGATGCGCCGCGTTTGGCGAGGATTCAATCAGGCCGAACTGATCGCCGCCCCGCTTGCTAACTATATGAGTGTTCCGCTAGTGAAGGCTTTACGGCGGAAAAAATACCGGCCACCCCAAGTCGGGCTGACCAATGCGCAACGGCGTGAAAACGTGCGTGGCGTGTTCGTGGTGACGCAACCACAGCTTGTTGAAGGCCGCCGAATCCTGCTGGTGGACGACGTGTTCACCACCGGTGCGACGGCAAGTGCATGCGCCAAAGCTTTGAAAAAAGCCGGTGCCAAACATGTTTCACTTCTAACCCTGGCGCGTGTGGATCGCCGGCCTGCTATGGCCGAGTTCCGCTTCACGCCTGCTGATTCGATGTCTATGGGAGCTGCCTAGCCATGCCCAGTCTCGATCGATTGCACCTACCAGTGCTGGTTTTGAATGCGAGTTACGAGCCTATTAATGTGTGTGCCGCAAGGCGTGCGCTGGTTCTGGTGCTCAAGGGCGTTGCGCGCGCCGAAGAAAGCTCGGTTCTCATTGTGCACGGCCATCGTCACAATGTTCCGATGCCAAGCGTGATCCGCTTGTTGGAATACCGGCGTATTCCACAACAGACACGCGCGTTGTCACGCAAGAATATTCTCATGCGAGATCGCTATACTTGCCAGTATTGCCATCGCTCCTTGCCGTCGAACGAATTGACGCTGGACCATGTGATGCCTCGCTCGCGTAAGGGCGAATCCAGTTGGGAAAATCTGGTTGCCTGCTGTGTGGGGTGCAATAACCGAAAGGGCAATCGTACGCCCGACGAAGCAGGGATGAAGCTGGCAAAGCAACCCCGGTCGTTTAGCCTTCACACCAGCCGGCACCTCATGAGGATGCTGGGGCATACCGATGACCGGTGGCGAAAGTATTTGTTTTATTAGTTATTTGTTGGAACTTACCGTGATGATTCCTCGTCCGAGTTCCATATGAAACTGATGGCTCTTCTTGTTTTCCTGACGCTGCATGGCAATGCCCAGGAGGCCAATCAATTAGGGCCATTGGTGCTTCAAGCGATCCGCGGATTAATGGAATGGCAACCCCGTGCGCGGGGTTACGAGTATGACTACCGCACCAACGAAAAGAAATTAGCTTCAGATGGGTCTGAAAAAGAAAGCCACTCCGCCTGGATCAACTTCCAATTTATTGACCAGCGGCGTTGGGGCATGGTCAAGGAACGTGATGGCGTTCCAACTACCGAAGAGCAACGGCAAACCCAGCGCAGCAAGTTTCTTGCTTCCGTCGCATCTGTCAATGCACTGCCTGAGGCGACTCGTCAGAAGCGCAAAGCAGAGGCGGAAAAAAAGCGAAAAGAGCAGATGGAATTCCTCGAAGAGCTGCCCAATGCCTTCGATTTTAAAGTGGTTGAGCGAACCAAAATCGGTTCACGTGATATTTCAGTGATTGAGTTTACCCCTCGCCAGGGTTTCAAACCGGCCCAAATGCGGTCGAAGCTGTTCACCAAGGTTCGCGGAAAAGTGTGGCTCGATGCGGCAGAAGCGCAAGCCGCCAAACTTACTGCCGATGTTTTTGAGGACCTGTCCCTTGGTGGATTCCTGGCCAATCTCGGCAAGGGTACTCACTTTGAATTTGAACAAAACAGAATTGATGATTCCCGCTGGCTGCCCGTGCGAATTTACTCACGGGTAATGGCCAAAGTGTTGGTGTTCAAATCGTTCAACACCGAGGAACTGGAAACCTACGCCAACTTCGGCAAGGCGCTTCAGAAATAGGTGGGAATTTTTCGAAAATCTGGATGGTCGCCGACGTGGCTAAAGAAGTGGCTCCACAAAATGGATTCGCCGCGAATGACGAACAGTCCAGGACTGCGCATCGGGTCGGTACCGACTGGACCAATGCGGTTTCCATTCCAAAAAGATCGAAAAACTGCCCAAATGGCCCGCAGCCCAAACAACTGTCTCAAACTCACTTTATATAGCCCGAAGAGTTCAAACAGTTCGCCCGTGGGGTCTGCTATGGCCTTTGCCTGCGGCCAGTATTCAGAAAAGAAGGCCTCTCCGTCTTCCACTTTGCCGCGGAAGACTAGTAGCACTGGTGGATATCCCGGTTGTGATTCCGACACGCGGCGTAAACCCGTCACGCCCTCACGGCAGAAAATTCAACCAAAATGACGCACGAAAAACACAATCACTGGCCCACTTGGAAGGTGTTCCCGAAACATTGCGTATTTCAGATTGACACCTTCCACAGGGAAGTTTAGGATTTCCGCACTCAGCATTTGCGCCATATATTAAGAGTATACGCATCTGTGGCGAGTGCTAGAAATAGTTTGCGGCAAGCTCCGGCTTTGCTTCCAGTGCCAATTTCCAGCAGCTCTTCGCCTCGGCTTCATTGCCTTGGCTCATCATGGCATGCCCCAGGTTTAGAAACGCTTCGGCGAATTCCGGTTGTTCGTTGATAGCTTCCTGGTATAGCCGCGCCGCGTCATCGAATTGCCCTTGACGATGCAGCAGCAGTCCGGTGTTATAGAACAACTCCGGCCCATGTTCACCAAGGTCAATCAGGCGGGCCTGATAATCGAGCGCCTCTTCGTAGTTCTTCTGGTCGATCGCTACAGCAGCCAGCCCGCGCAGGGCATCAAGGGAATCGGGCTTGGTCTCAAATAATTTGTGGTACGTCTTGCGGGCGCCTTCAATGTTGCGTGCCTTCCATTGCGAAATGGCAAGGTTCGCCAAAGCGTCCGGCCAATCCGGTTGCTGCGAAAGACAGCTTGTGAATGCTTCCGTTGCACCACGCCAATCCTGCCGTTCCAGCCGTAAGTAGCCAATGCGGAACCACGCTTGTGACCAATTGCTGTCCTTTGCCAGCACGCGTTGGTATGTGTCTTCGGCCTCTTCCGCCTTGCCCGTTTCCTCAAGCACCGTGCCCAGGTTGAACAAAACTTCCGGCATATCCGGCGTAATGTGCAATGCCTGTTCGTAGGCTGATTGTGCAGCTCTAAAATCTTTCAACTCCTGCCTTGCAATGCCTAGATTGAAATAGGCCTGCTTTGCATCGGGCCGAATACGCACAGCTTGTTCAAATGCCTGTGCCGCCTCCGAGTATTTGCGTAACTTCAATCCGGAAACGCCGAAATTGAACCAGCGCTCGTAATGATCTGAAGTCATCTCAACCAATTTTGCGCAATGCCTGTTGGCCGTTTCAAAGTCCTCGTTTAAGAAGCAGCATGTTGCCATTCCTTCAAGCGCTGCCTCCGATTCCGGATTCAGGCGCATCAGCTTTTCTGTATATTTACGCAGAGATGCATCGTCTCGACGGGCAACGGCTATCGCAACCAGGTTTGTCAGCACGTCTTCACTGTCAGGCTTGCGGCCCAATAGCAGTTCAAAGATGTCTACAGCAGCATCAAAGCGCCATAGCATTTGTAGCGCGACGGCTTTGCCGAACTGTGCGGTCTCATCTTCAGGCCGGGCTTCCAGATACTTTTCCAAATTGTTCAACGCCGCTTCTGCTTTGTCTTCATTCAGCAGGCACAGGCCTTGGCCAAGGTAGCATTCCACCCGTTTGCCATCCATTTTCATCGCCTGATCAAAGCGCAGCCCTGCTTGTTCCCACTGCCTGGTCTTTTCCAAACAAACTGCCAGGTTGTAGACCGCAGTCGAATTTCTGGGAGCAACATCTACCAGCATTGTATAGTTCTTGGCAGCCTCGGCCCACTCTTCGAGCTCGCACAAAATATGGCCTCGAGCGGCCAATATTTCCTGATTGGTGGGCGAGATGGCTACGGCGGCATCCAGTTCGCTCAACGCATTCTTGGGCTTTCCGTCAAGATGCAACGCCACTGCTCTTGCCAGTACCGACTGGGATTCTTTTTCAACAGAGCCAGTCGCCCATCCAGACTTGCTCAGGCGTTCTTTCATACTCATTGTGTTACACTCCCGGAAGTTTTGGTGTCAGTGGGCGCAAGCATACTGCAAAGCCGTCCGAACCAATCATTGTTGTGGGTCACCGAAACGCGAAATATTCGCGATTCTTCACCTCTGGGGGCATAGAGGCCAACTCCACCACTGCTTAACTTATCGTCACTGTAGGAATCAACAATCTGGCCTTGCCAGTAGGTTGTAAAAGTGTTTCCGGTGGCCTGCACGGCAATCGTGAAAATCGTATCGCCACGCGAAGAGGTCGGAATAGCAATTTGCTGAACTTTGGTCGCCTTCCCGTTGATTACCGCATATCGCTCCAGCGCGATCGTTGGTACCGGTCCAGGGCGAGTTACTACCAACCGTGACGCGTAATAGTTTTCCAGATCCTTGGCCCGGTAAATCCAACCCACCGAACGGCGATCAAGGCTGGTGGTAATCTCGAAATAATAATCAGTGAGGTTTTCAGACGGCTTGTAAATCGCCATCTGTCCTGCACGAACCAGGCCCGTGCTGTCATAGCCCCAACTCGACGCCCAATTCCTCCGGCCAGACCACTGGGATAAACCTGAATGAAAATCTTCCTCAAACGCAACGCTTGCCCGCAGTTTTAGATTTTTTTGGAATTTCTCCATTCCCGCACTGAACGAACTTGCCGCAGGTTTCGCCGTTACTTCAGGCGTGGGCTCCACGCTTTTGGGGAAAGCAACTACTGCTTCATTCTGCTTTTGCGGAGCAGGAGCCTTTTCAACCGGAACTGGCGTTTCTTTTACGGCCTCAACAGTCTGGGCCACAGCAACTGGTTCTATCACCGGCGATGCCATTCCAGCCAGTTCCGTGGCCGGCTTTCCAGCAATAATGGCGTTTCTTTGCGCTTTAGTCGCAGTGAAAAACCAAACACAAAGAATAACTGGCAGACTTAATGTAATCCACTTCAGATCGGCCGGCGCTTTGCTCCAGAACAATGCAAATCCACTGCGCTTCCTGGGAGTAGATTTCTCACGCAGGGCCGTTTCCGCATGCGTCTTTTCTCTAGTGTATGCTTGCGGTTTTAACGAACTGGCAGGCTTGATGATCGGCATCAATCCCTGCACCAGTCCCAGCGTGCTTTCGTGAGTCGTCTTCGCCGGCCGCGATAGCTTGCTGATTGGTAGCGGGACCAATTCTCCCATCACAGGCAATTCAATTACCGTGGGCTCCATCAGTAAATAGCTGACTGCAGATGCCACGGGCGTAACCGGGGGGGCCGGAATCTCTTTCAATAATTTCTCGGCAGCCAATTTGGGCTCCGACGGCCGAATGGATTCCACCGCGAAAGGACGCGATTGATGCCCGGTTGGCCGCGATGCTACGTCCTGCCGCACTGAAGGTTCGATTCCTTTCACAACAGCTGACATAGTCCATGCTTTGTTCAACTGCGAATCAGCCTCGCCACGTGCCGACGTTGCCGTCTCCGGGCCTTTCCGTGAGCCGGCTCCAGCACCGGCAGCCGTTGCCATCACTTTTACTCGCGGTGGCGCAGCGAGAGGTGCAAGGGCATTAAGTGGCTTCCAGGTTGACTTACTCATTTTCGTTCCTGTACTTCATTGGAAGCTCCGGGTTGAAATCCGGTTTGTTTGATAGCAATTCACCGATTAACAATTTGTTGCTACCCCCTTTGTGTTCAATCGCAAATCCGTTGGGCACTGTTCTTTCAAAATGTTTGGAAAAGCCGAATGGTCAGAAAAGCAGTTTGCCGGCACCACTTGTGCCCGAAATTGAACGACTGCGCTCTTTTCCGGCCATTTCCATTCAATCCGTGAAGATGTTCCTGCCGACGCATGTTGAATCTTCATGCTCAGTTGCAACAATGCCAATCCGCCCAACCTGCGCCGAATCCGTCTCGGTAAATTGAGACGCGGAAGAACCAGCTTGGCCTGCCAGACGGTGAAGTCCTGAGATCGAACCGGACGGAGCGTTCCCCGTTCCACAATTGCTGTTGTTTGATCGAGGAAATCGTATTCTAAAGGAACATCGCGTCTGGAAGTCGTTGGTTGAAATTCTTCAACTTCTTTAAGTTCTTCCGCCTCAACCATCTGCTCAAACAAAGAAGGTTCCGCGAGCGATGCTTCAGCCAGTGCTGCCAGAAGCAGATCGTCTGACGGGCAATATTCCACATCGTCTACTGCGCTCGCCCTCTCAAACTCAGTCCGGCGTGGTTCTGCATTCCGATATACATTCTTGTGGACATTATTCGTCAGCAGCCGTTCGGCTGCCATTCGGACATTCTGCTGCATAAACTTGCTTCGATGCTCGTTTGAACAGAACTCGGCGTCCTTCAGACGCCTGAATAATGGTATCGATCGTTTGCAGAAAAGACACTGCATGCTTTGTGATCCTGTTGCTGACTCCTATATGTTAATTAAGAAGAAGAATTTTTAGAACGCAGCAAAGCACTTAAATGAGGAAGGAATATAGGGTCCACTTAGGGAGCTGGTTGGCGATTTACCTTAGTTAACGCTCTCCAACGTGAAAGTTAGCGCTCTCTAAAATGAAAACGCTACCAAGGTATCATCTACCTGGTAGCGTTTGGGAGTAGTACTTGAGCGCTTGTCGGGGTTCTTACAAAGCCTCGGGCATTGCCAGCCCAGATTTAGCGAGCGCCTTGTCCAACGTTTCAATCGCCGAACGCTCGGAAACTACACGCGCTATCGATACTTCGGTGATCAGAAGTTGGCGAGCACGCTCCAGCATCTTCTTCTCTCTAAATGAGAGTGGTTTATCTTTTTGAATTGTTAGTAGGGTCTTAAATACTTCGGAAACCGACAGCAGACCGCCCACCCTCATCTTCTCGGTATTTTCCTTGAAGCGATCTTTCCAGTCGTTGGTGCATCGAATGCTTCCAGAGGCTAGAAAAGTTAAAACTCGGGTGACTTCGCTGGTTTTTGTGACTTTCCGTAACCCAACGTCTGTAACGTGGGAAAAAGGAACCATCACAGTTAAGTGGTTCGTGGCCAGCCGGAGAAGGTAGAACCTTTCGAGCTGAGCGCCAAAATTGCGGCAACTGATATTTTCAATCACTCCGACGCCGTGGTTCGGATATACTACGCGCTCGCCTATTTGAAAGGTCATGCAGGGACCCCATACACTTTGTGAAAGTTTAAGACTAAATGACAGCTTGAAACAAATAGTAAAGGAACTGTAAACTTTCGTCAAGAGCAAAATGGGCGAAAACCCTATAAAAACAGTGTTTTCTTAAAAAGTTTCATTTTATTTTACGTTTCAACTGAAATTTCAGATATTTTAGCCCCTAGGGAGAACACGCGATCAAGGTGGTGGCCTATTTTGACTATGACTGAAATTTCAGTTTCCTGGTACTACGAGTTATACAGCTCCCCGTGGTGCTGTTCGTTTACTGTAGTAAGAAAGGACTAGGGGGTGAACCGAGGAGCAGGAAGGCCTGCCGGGCGTTAGTGGTCGCGGTCGGTGACCAGTTCCGTTACTGCGGCCAACGCTCTTTGCGTTGGACCGTCAGGAAAACTGGCGATAATCTGGCGGGCCGTTTCCGTAAACACTTCGGCTCGTTCCCGCGCTCGTTCAATACCTCGGTACTTGCTGGAAAGCTCCAATACTTTGGCGAATGAAGTATGTTCGTAGTTGCCGTCCTTCAGGACGCCATCCACCATTGCACGTTCCGCCGCCGTAGCTCGTTCCAATGCGTAAATCAAGGGCAACGTAACCTTGCCTTCACGCAAGTCGTTCCCCACCGGCTTACCTAATACAGACTCGCTCGCCGTGAAATCCAAAATATCGTCAATCAACTGAAACGCCATGCCCAGGTTCCAGGCGAAATTACCCAGCCTTGCCTCGTCTTCTTCGCTTGCTCCGCCAGACATTGCACCCAGCTTTGCACAAACCGAAAATAGACTGGCCGTCTTGCGATCCACCAGATCCATGTAGTCAGCTTCAGTGATAGAGATCTTGCCGATGCGCTCCAGTTGCAGCACTTCGCCTTCCACCATTAATTGAGTCAGTGAAATCAGCAGATCCAGCACACGGAAATTTCGTTCCTTCAGCGCCATCTGGAAAGCCTGCATGTACAACCAATCACCAGCCAGCACGCTGGTATGGTTGCCCCACAGGATATTGGTTGAATCCCTGCCGCGTCGCGTTTCGGCAACGTCGATAACGTCGTCATGCACTAACGTGGCGGTGTGAACCATTTCCACAACAGCGCCCAGGCGAATCGCCATTGCATCAGGCTTCCGGAACAACCGGCAGGCAAGCAACAGCAGCGTTGGACGGAGCCGTTTGCCTCCGCCAGCGTGAAGGTGTCGCGTGATCGCCGTAACGGTGTCTACGCTCGCAATCGATTCCAGCCCAATCTCCTGCTCTACCTTCTTCAGGTCGTCCTTTACGATCTGATGGATTTCGAGTGCGGAAAAAGTCTGGCCTAACTTACCTAAGCCCATTGGAACTCTCAAGTTTAACCGTTCCTACTTGTCTGTGGCAAACCGGATAGATCAAACAAACGATGAAAATTCGTTGAAGTTTGCAAATTGATCTCTTCCACAGTCACCTCACGGAGTTCGGCAAGCCTCGCCGCTGTATGGTTTACATACGCTGGCTCATTACGCTTTCCCCGATATGGAATTGGCGCAAGATAAGGAGCATCGGTTTCCACTAATATTCGGTTTGATGGAACCATCTTCGCCGCCTCATGTACGTTTGATGCCTTTGGATAGGTGACGACGCCAGCAAATGAAAGATAAAAGCCCATCTTCAGGCATCGTTCAGCTTCTTCCGGTCCACCCGAAAAACAGTGCATGATTCCAGGCAATCCAGCGGGTGCCCAATACTTCTCCAACAGAAAAAACGTATCTTCCCAGGCTTCGCGCGTGTGAATGATGATCGGTTTGCGGGCTGAGATTGCCACTTCAATCTGATCCAGAAACGCACGGTGCTGCACATCGCGCGGTGAAAAATCATAATGATAGTCCAGCCCGATTTCGCCCAACGCCAACACCTTCGGATGCTGCAACAATTCTGCCAGACGTGCCGCACTCTGGTCATCAAACTGCTTCGACGAATGGGGATGGACCCCCACAGTCGCCCACACACAGTCGTATTTATCAGCTACTCGAATGGCACAGTCGTAATCAGGAGGCCCGTCGCCTGTGCCGATCGTCATCATGTTTTGAACGCCAGCGGCAAGCGCCCGTTCCACCACAGCTTGCTGATCCTCAACAAACCGTTCGTCGTCCAAATGGCAATGCGAATCGATGAGGCTCATCTATTTCAGGCGCGCCCCAATCGGCACATCTTCAAGGAACCCGGCCAGCACAGGCTTGCCGCCTTCAATCGATGCAGCAACCACCATTCCTTGCGATTCAATACCTTTCAACTTGCGCGGCGCAAGGTTCGCAACAATCACTACTTTGCGCCCCACCATAACTTCCGGCGAGTACACTTCGGCAATGCCGCCGACGATGGTGCGCGGCTGCGCTTCCCCAATATCGATCTTCATATGCAGCAGCTTGTCGGAACCCTTCACGCGTTCGGCACTCACCACTTGGCCCACACGCAAATCAACCTTCACAAAATCGTCAATCGAAATTACCGGCGTGGTGATTTCCAAAGCAGGTTTTTCCACCCGTCCCATCAGCACGTTCTGCCGCTTGGTCTCCAATTCTTCCAACTCGCGCATTTTTTCGATCGCCGGCTTAGCGTCGATCCGCATAAACACCGGCTCCGGCTTCAGCGTCATCTGACCAGCCGTCAATTGGCCCCATTCCAGTGAACCAAAGCGAACATTTTCCACCGGCTCTGGCATGCCCAATTGTGCCCAAATCTTTGCACAGGATTCCGGTAAAATTGGTGTCAGCAGTGCCGTGGCAATGCGCACCACTTCGGCTGCCGCGTACAAAGTGTGTTCCAACTTTGCAATCAACTCCGGTTCAGTCTTCTTCGATAGCGTCCACGGTGCCTGCTGCACAATGAACTTATCGGCCGCACCGATGAGCGTCCAAATCGCTTCCAATGCCTTTGAAAATTCAAAGTTTTCGTAGGCAGTAATAGTCGCCGCAATCACCTGCTGCACTTCAAATGGACATTCGCCGTTCGGAGCCGGAATCACACCACCACGGTATTGGTGGATCATGCTTAGCGTGCGGCTGGCAAGGTTTCCCAAGCCATTGGCCAAGTCAGAATTATAGCGGCCTACCAGTGCGTCAAAACTAAAAGTGCCATCCGATCCAAAAACGATTTCCCTCAGCAGGAAGTAGCGCAGCGCGTCGGCCCCCATCACTTCACGAATCGGTTCAGCACGCACAATATTGCCGCGCGATTTCGACATCTTGTCGTTCTCAAACAGCAGCCAGCCGTGGGCATAAATCTTCTTCGGCAGCGGCAGATCAGCCGCCATCAAAAATGCAGGCCAGAAGATGGCATGAAACCTGGTGATCTCTTTACCGATCAAATGCAGATCAGCAGGCCAGATACCTTCGGTGTCTTTCACCGCCGTCATGTAAGCAATAAGAGCATCGAACCAGACGTAAAAAACGTGGTTCCCAGGCACTGGCACCGGGATGCCCCATTTAATAGTGGTACGGCTGATCGAGAGATCTTTCAATCCACCCTTCAGGAACGCCAGAATTTCATTGCGCCGGATAGCCGGTTGCATGAAATCGGGCTGAGCTTCAAACAACTCCAGCAGCTTATCGGTGAAGGCAGAGAGCTTGAAAAAGTAGTTCTCTTCAGTGACCGTTTCCGTGGGACGGCCGCAGTCCGGACAAGGATCACCGGGCTTGGCATCGGTCACATACAATTCGCAGGAGGTGCAATATTGGCCCGTATAGTGCGACGGATAAACAAATCCCCGGTCAAGGCAGCGCTGGAAAAGCCACTGCACCGTTTCGTGATGCCGCGGATCTGAAGTGCGCTGAAAGTGGTCAATCGAAAGATTGAACCGCTTCCACTGTTCGCGAAATTCTTCGGCAACAAGAGTTGTGAATTCTTCCGGTGATTGACCAGCCGCTTTAGCCGACCGCTCAACCTTCTGCCCATGTTCATCAGTGCCTGTGGTCAACACAACGTCGAAACCCTGCATGGTCTTGTAGCGCTTGATTGTGTCAGCAGCAATCGTCGTGTAGGCGTGGCCAATATGCGGCGCAGCATTTACGTAATAGATGGGGGTTGTCAGGTAATACTTTTCCGGCATTATAAAATTCCCTTTTGGTAGGCCAGGCAAGCTTCAGCCAATACCTGTTTCAATGGAACCTCGGCCGCAATGGCGAGCTTCCTGCAATCTTCATATTCAGGTGTGAAACCGTTGGCGGTGACTTTCATTTGCACCGTACCAAAACGCGTTTCCACTGCAACAAATTGACGAGGCGACACGCGCCGCTCGGCCACATGCATTCGAATACCGATGGTAGTGGTTTCAGCCATCACAATCGCCGCAAGCCGGTCCCGATCCTCAGGCCGCGCGATCACGGTGAGCAATGTGCCCTGCCGGTTTTTCTTCATCAGCAGAGGTTGCAAAGTGACGTCGAGCGCCCCGGCATCGAACAAGCGATCCATCGCGTAGCCCAGCAATTGCGGCGAAGCGTCATCAATATTTGCCTCAACCACAGCAACGGATTCACTTTCTTCAGCGGTTAATATCTCTCCCAGCAGCACCCGCAAAACGTTAGCCTGACCTGGGAAATCCTTGGTGCCCGCACCATGCCCGGACGCGGTGATTCGCATCGGCGGCAAGGTCCCAAAATCGACACATAGAGCAGCCATCAAAGCCGCCCCCGTGGGTGTTGTCAGTTCCACACTTGGGCCACTTGAATAGATCGGTTTGCCTTCCAGTAGCTTGGCCGTAGCCGGTGCCGGAACAGGCATCACACCGTGGTCGGCAGTGATTGTGCCAGAGCCTA